>JAYVQF010000331.1:0-3685 GCA_043777195.1 Thermoanaerobaculia bacterium | reverse complement strand
ACGGAGAATCGCATCGCGGTCGAGCGCATGCGGTTCAATGATTCCGTGCGCGGTTACAACACGGCCGTGCAATCTTTCCCGGGCAGTTTCGTCGCCGGTCATTACGGTTACAAATTGAAGCCCTATTTCGAAACCGCGCCGGAAGCGAAGGTCGCGCCGAAAGTGAAATTCTAAAAAATCGGGGACGATGAAGGACGAAAGCGGACGATGGATATTCTGGCCCTCTTTCGTTCGCCGCTGAGCCGCGCCGAGCGCGCCGATTTGCGCAAACGCATCGCGGCAATGGAGCGGACGACCGCCGGCGAGATCGCCATTTTCGTGCAACGGCGCCGGCGGAAGGCGGATCACGGGCAAACTCTGGAACAGCTGGGCCTGAACCACTTCCATGCGCTGGGCATGGAAAAAACCTCCGGCCGTACGGGGATTCTGCTTTATCTTCACCTCGCGGAACGCAAACTGCGTCTGGTCGCGGACGAGGGCATTCACACGAAAGTTCCCCAAGCCGAATGGGACGCGCTGGCCGCCGCCATCACCGGAGAAATCGGCGCCGGTCGACTGCATGCCGGTCTGGTCAAGGCGGTCGAAACGCTCGGCGGCTGGCTCGCCGCGCATTGCCCGCCCGCGGTGGAAAACCAGAACGAACGGCCCGACCGCGTGGAGATCGGATGATGCGCGCGCGCCGTTTGTCCGTTTTGCTGGTCGCCGCCGCATTGTCTCTTGCGTTGCCTTTCGCGTTGACAGCACAGAAAATTCCCGAACCGACGCAGCGGGCGGTTTCCGATTTTGCCGGCCTGCTCAGCCCCGCCGCCAAAGACCGGCTGGAAACCAATCTACGCGCCTTTCGCGATCAGAATGGCCCGCAATTGATCGTGGTCACCGTGCCGGTTTCCTGGCGCGAACCGGACACGATAGAAAGTTATGCTTTGAAGATCGCCGAGCGCTGGCAGATCGGCCGCAAAGGGGGCGATGACGGCGTGGTCTTTCTGATCGTCGGCTCGCCATCAGATCATGACGGACGCGGGGTTCGCTTTGAAGTGGGCTACGGCCTCGAAGGAAAATTGCCCGACGCCCGCTGCAAACGGATACAAATGGAAACCGTGGTGCCCCTGCTCAAGGCGGGCGATTACGACGGGGCGGTGGAACAGGGAACCGGCGCCATCATGACGGCCCTGCGCGGCGAAGCGATGGCGGAGTCGCCGCGAATCCCGTCAAGCTCGTCCCGCGGCCTGTTTGATCTATTGCACGATTGGAGCTTTTTCTTCTTTGCCGGCTTTATGCTGATGATCCTATTCATTAATTATGTTCGCGCCCGCGCCGATTACGCGCTGCGCGGAAAAAAATCAGGTTGGTCGTCGCGTCCAACATTCTGGTCGGTCCTCAACGACTCCGGTTCATCCGGCGGCGGCTGGTCTTCCGGTGGTTTTGGCGGCGGTGGAGGCGGAGGTGGAGGAGGAGGTGGAGGAGGAGGCGGGTTCGGCGGTGGGGGCGGCTCCTTCGGCGGCGGCGGCGCTTCAAGCAGTTGGTAGCATCAAAAAATTTACCCCGCCGGATTAGTTTGTGCCTTGCGGTTGATCATTTTTTCCGGTGACTCTTTATAATCCGGCCATGAAAATCATTGTCGGACTTCTATGGACGGCCGCGTTTAGTACTTCGATCCCGGCTTGCGCCTCAGGCGCTTCTGCACCGGCGCCCGCCGCGACGATGACGGCTGCGCAGGAACCCTCGGCCTCGCTGCTGCTGCGTCACGGCGTGTCGCGGATCATGGCGCTGCGGGGCAAGAAGGGCGATGGGGAACGGTTGAAGATGCTTTTCGCGTTGCAGTGGGATTACACGATGCGGGAAAATCCGGAGTGGGCGACGCAGGTGGGTTATCCCGGACAGAATGGACGCTGGAGCGATCTGTCGCCCGCAGCCATTGCCCGCCGCAAGACGGAACTCGATATTCCTTCGCGCGTGCTGGCCTCCATTGACCGCGCCAACCTGACGCCCGCCGAGCAGCTTAATTACGATCTGTTCAAGCGGCAGTGTTTGGAGGCGATGGAGGGACGCCGATTTCCCGATGAGTTCATACAAGTCACCCAGCTCAGCGGGGTGCAGCAGAATATTCCCGACCAACTTTCGGCGCAGATGCCGGCGGGCAGCGAGCGGGATTACGGCGATATTCTCAGTCGCCTGCGCACGGCGCCGGTTTTGCTCGACCAGACGATCGCCCTCATGCGCGAAGGCTTGAAGCGCGGGATCACGCCGCCGAAGATCACCCTGCGCGAGGTGCCGGACCAGGTCGCCGCGGTGCTCATTGCCGATCCGGAAAAGAGCCCGCTGTTGCGCGCTTTTTACAATTTCCCGCGCGAGATTTCCGCGGAAAGGCAACTCGCCCTGCGTAATGAAGCCGCCGCGCTGCTGCAATCCGGCGTGCTGCCCGCCTTCAAACGGCTGCATGAATTTCTCACGAAAGAATATCTGCCCGGCGCGCGCGACACCACCGCCATGAGCGCGCTGCCGGACGGTGCCGCTTGGTACGCCTACCGGGTCAAGGTGGAAACAACCACCGCGATGACGCCGCAACAGCTGCACGAGATCGGGCTGGAAGAAGTCAAGGCCATTCACGCCGAGATGGACGCGGTGATGAAGGAGACCGGCTTTCAGGGGGATTTCGCCGCCTTCTGCAAATTCCTGCGCAGCGACCCGCGTTTTTTCTATTCCAACCCGCAGGATTTGCTGATGGGCTACCGCGACATCGCCAAGCGCGCCGATCCCGAGCTGGTGAAGCTCTTCGGCAAACTGCCGCGGCTGCCTTACGGCGTCATTCCCATTCCCGATTATTCCGCTTCGGCGCAGACCACCGCCTATTACAATCCCGGTTCGCTCGTCGGCGGCCGACCCGGCGAATACTATGTCAATCTCTCCGCCATCAAGACGCGGCCGAAGTGGGAGATGGAGGCGCTGTCGCTGCACGAGGCGGTGCCCGGCCACCACCTGCAGATCTCCCTGGCGCAGGAACAGGAAACGCTTCCCGAATTCCGCAAACACAGCGGTCCCACCGCGTACATTGAAGGCTGGGCGCTCTATGCCGAAACCCTCGGCTACGACATGGGCTTCTACAAGGACCCCTATTCCCACTTCGGCGCGCTCACCTACCAGATGTGGCGCGCGGTGCGGCTGGTGGTGGACACGGGAATGCACGCCAAGGGCTGGAGTCGCCAGCAGGCGATTGACTACTTTGTGGCGAACGCGCCGAAATCGGAGCGCGACATCACGGTGGAAATTGACCGCTACATCGTCTGGCCGGGCCAGGCCCTCGCCTACAAAACCGGCCAGCGGAAAATTCTCGAATTGCGCGCCCGCGCCAAAACCGCGCTGGGCGACAAGTTCGACCTCCGCAAATTCCACGATGCCCTGCTCGCCGAAGGCGCACTGCCGCTCGATCAGCTGGAGGCGCATATGAACGAATGGGTTAAGAGCCAGTCCTAAAACTATGCCATGCCGCGTTGCCGGCGCCGGGGGGCCAGATGCGAGGCGCGAGGAGCGCGGCGATGTTGAAGACATCGTGAGCGACGAGGCAGAGCAGTGGCGACTTGTCGCTCACGCGCCAAACCCCGCCGCCGGCAACCCTCCGGGCGCCGGGGCTCGATGCCGCAGCCTTCGTTGGGCCTTCGTTCGCGATGCTTTGGCATCGCGTCTCTCG
>JAYVQF010000330.1:0-3719 GCA_043777195.1 Thermoanaerobaculia bacterium | reverse complement strand
GGCGGCGGCGCCACTGGCGTGTTGACGGTGGCGGGAGCGGATGGCGTGCCGCTCTTGCCGGCGCAGGGGGCGTAATTGCCGTCCGGAATACGCTGTTCAGAAAGGATCCGCCGCAGCCCGTTCATGGTGCCAAAGAGCGATGTTCCGTTGATGATCCCGAGCGCGGCTTCATGATCGAAGCAGGCATTGGCGAGTCCGGTCTTGCCCTGGTTGTAGGCGGCGAGACCGAGATAATAAAAAGGGAAATAGCCGCTCTTTGCCTCGCTGCGGCTGTTTTTGCCCAGCGCCTCGCGCATCGCTTTTTCGCAATCGCCGTACGCGCCCGCGCCGCACGCGGTTTTGCCGGCGGCGTAGCAGGACGGCGGGTCGGCGGCGCAGAGGGGAATACCCGCCAAAACGCCGGCCACCGCCAGGAATGCCAAAGCGGATGGGGCTTTTTTGCCGGAGAAACGATTCCTGAGATGATTCATGGGGCTCCCGGCGCGGAACCGGCGGGGGCGCCGGTCAGCAGATCATTCAGCGCCTTTTCCGTGTCCACGCTGGTTGAAGATTTGATGAGCGTGACGGCTTTGCCGGAGCTGGCGGTGAATTTCAATGTTTCTGCTTTGCCATTGACCTTGTAAGTCAGCTCATATTCTCCGGGCAGCACGCTGAAACTGAAGGGCGTGCTTTCGCCGGCCAGGGCGACCGAGTCAACGGATTTGCCATTTTTCGTGAGTGAAACCAGTTCCGCCCAAGGGAACACCTGCACCGATACCGTGCTGGGCGTCGTCGGCTTGTTCATCATTTTGTAAAGCCCGAAGCCGCCGCCGGCCAGCACCAAAAGCGCCACGATAATCCAGGGGGCTTTGCTGGGAGCGTGACCGGCCGTGCCGAACTGCGTGCCGGAGACGGTGCCAGCCATCGTCGCGCCGGACATCGTGCCCTGCGCCGGGCCGCCGCCGCCCGCCATTGTTGCCTGCGTCCCGCCGCCGCCCATCGTGGACTGCGTGCCGCCGGGAATGGCGCCGGAATGCTGTCCGGTGCCGCCCTTCATCTGGGTCTGGCCCGTCATGCCGCCTCGGCCCCCTACACTCTGACTGGTGCGCCCCCCGCCCTGCGTCGGGGCGTTCGTCATGGAGGTGGCACTGGCCGCAGGGGCCGACAGTGCGGCATCCACGCCCTGGGTGGATTCGCCCTGCGCCAGTTCCAGTTCCAACTCGTCCAGCTTGCCGCTCTTGAGCGCGTCAATCACCCGCTGGGTGTCTTCCGCCAGTTCGTGTCCGGTCTGATAGCGCTCGGCGCGATCCTTGGCGAGAGAGCGTTTGACCAGCGAGACGATCGGCGCGGGATATTTCTCCGCCAGCGCCGACAGATCTTCGGGCTGGTCATGGACGATTTTGTACATCACTGCGGTGATGGTGTCGCCGGTGAAGGGTTTCTTGGAGAGCAATAATTCATAGAGAATGACGCCGACCGCGAATAAATCCGAACGGCCGTCGAGCGATTTGTCCGCTTTCAGCTGTTCCGGGCTCATGTAGTTGATGGTGCCCAGAATCATCCCGGTCTTGGTCATGTCATTGGCGGCCACTTTGGCGATGCCGAAGTCCATGATTTTCGGGCTGTAATCGCGGGTGTCCACCGAAATGTTGGCCGGCTTGATGTCGCGGTGCACTACCCCGCCGCGGTGGGCGAAATCGAGTCCTTCCGCCACCCCGCGGATGATGGTCAGGCGCTGTTCGAGCGTCATCTCATTTTTCTTCATGAGCTTGGAAAGCTCGATGCCGTCGATGATTTCCATGGCGATGAAGGGCACGCCCTCTTCCTCGCCCATGTCGTAAATGGTGACGATGTGCTTGTGCTTGAGTTTCGCGGCGGCCTTGGCTTCGCGGTAAAAGCGCTCTTTCGCCGAGGGATCGGCCATCGTGACCTGATCCATGATGGTCTTGAGCGCGACCTCGCGTTCCAGGAAGGGGTCGTAGGCCCGGTAAACCAGGCCCATCGCCCCCTTGCCCAGGGTGCCTCGAATGATATATTTGCCCAGCTTCTCAATGCTCATGCAGGGGGTTTCCTCTATGGAAATTCATTCAGCGAAGCAGCTCATGCACATAAACGACCGGAATCCCATAATTGATTCCCTGCGCTTTTTGACCGGAGTTGGAATTTTGGCCGCTGAAGTGAACCGCGACTATTTTACCCACATTATTGAACACCGGGCTGCCCGATGAGCCGGGGAAAGTGGTGGTGTCATATTGCAGGCGGTGGACGGTTTTTTTGGACAGGCTGCCTGCGGTGAAAGTCGGGGTCGTGACGCCTTCGTTGTAGGTGCCTGAGCCCAGCGGATAACCAATGATGTAGGCTTCTTCGCCGACATTGAAACCATCGTCATTGGGTTCAAGACCCATGACCGTGGGAAATCCGCCGCCGCCGTCAATTTTCAAGACCGCCAGATCCACCTCGGGATCGGAATGATCGCGCACCACATGCGCGCTCCAGCCCTCTTTCTGGCCCGAAAAATAAACGGTGATGGAAATGGTTTTCCCGCTTTTGGCGCTGCGACCGTCGCCGTCCGTCCACGGCTGCGCGACATGGCGGTTGGTGATGATGGTGCCGCCCGGTTTTACGCAAAATCCGGTGCCTTCCTCGGCCATGCGCTGGCCTTCAGACTCGTAGGTCTGCCGGATAAGCACCACGCCCTTTACATTTTGCGAATAAATCTGCGCTTTCCCCAGCCCGCCGCCCGCTGAGCTTGCCGCCGCAGCCGGCGCCGCTGCCAGGCGCTGGTCCAGCGACCGGCTTTTCTGGTCAATGTCAGTCATGCGCTGGTTGTACTGTGCGATCATCTGATCCAGCTTTTGCTGGCGCGCCCGGGCCCCGGCATCGTCGCCACCGGCGTTGGCGATCGCCGAGCGCTGCTGCTGCGCCTGCTGCAATTGCGCAGCGAGCTGGCCGCGCATGGCGCCGTTCTGCGCCTTGAGATTGTTCACCTCGCCCAGGAGCTGGTTGTAAACCTCGCCGCCGGCCGCGCTGCCCGCGGCTTTCGTATCGGCCAGCTGCTTGCTGAGCGCGTCAATGCGCGAGGTGCGGTCGGCGTCGATCTGTTCGTATTTTGCGATCTGGCCGCGCATTGCCTCTTCCGATGCGCGCATCTTGACCATCGCCGCTTCACTGGCTTGGCGCTGCGCGAGCATTTCTTTCTGCGTGCGCTGCCACAAAAACCAGCCGCCGCCGACGGCACCCGCTATCACTAGAACCAGCAGCACCCACAGCCCGCGCCGGGCGGAGGCCTGCTGCTTTTCCATGCCGGCGAGGGCTGCGCTGCGCTTGACATCCTCGTCCCGTTTCACCGAGGTGACCGCGTTCATGATCGCCATCTGGAGGGTTTTTTGCCCGACCTTTTGCGACATCTGCGCATTGGCCGCGCCGAACCGGACCTTGAATTCCGGGCCCCAGGCGGAGAGGCGGATCAGTTCGTCGCCTTTCAAAACCACCGGTGCGCTGATTTTTTTCCCGCCCACGAAGGTGCCGTTGGTAGAGCCCTTGTCATGCAGCGTCCATGCCCCCGCTTCAAAACGGATGACGCAGTGTTCGCCGGAGACGCCGCCCTGTGCATCGTGGGTGATGACATCATTGCCCGGGGCGCGCCCCAGGCGGATTTCCGGCTGGGAAAAGGCGAGCGCTTGCCCGGCTTTTTCACCGGACAGAATTTCGAGCCGCAACAGGGGCGGCGCGGCGTCATC
>JAYVQF010000329.1:0-3733 GCA_043777195.1 Thermoanaerobaculia bacterium | reverse complement strand
AACTGCATGCGGGCGAATTCGTGGTTTACAAGGCCGTCTTCGAATTGCTGGCGGCCGCAGTGCTGGAAATCACCGGCCAAAGCGGCGGCGGCGAAGTGCTGCCGGGCGAACGGCGTGAGGATGCCGCCGCGCTGCTGGCGTCGGCGCTGCGCGACATGAACGAAAAACGGCATGACTCGGCAAAGCAGAAAATTCAGCAGGTGCTGGCGAGCGATCCCGACAATGCGGTCGCGGCGCTGTTGCTGCTGAGGTTCAAGCAGGGCGGCGGCGGCGAGGCGGCAACCGCCGGCTTTACCCTGGAGCGGATTCCCGTCTTGCGCATGTCACTCACCGACCTGGCGGATGAACACTTCACCCCCGCGGAAAATTTCATCCTCATGCGCATTGACGGCCGCAAGGAAGTCGGCGCCATCACCAAAGTGGCGCCGCTCAACACCCTCGATGCCCTCGCCATCTTCAAGCGCCTCGCCGAACGCAAAATCATCGAATTCCTGCCCCATAGCCCCCCGTCGGCATGAGCCCGAGAGGGAGATTAACCGCCAAGGCGCCAAGGCGCCAAGTCGAGGAAACAGTGACGAGCCATACAGGCAATTTAGTGATGTCCGACACCATGAACTCGTGCACCGATTTGTATTCTTAACCTTGGCGCCTTGGCGTCTTGGCGGTTAAATCTCTCTTGCATTCCCGCGATTTTCAGTATGAGCTGCCGCCCGCGCGCATTGCGGAACGGCCGTGCGCGCCGCGCGACGCTTGCAGGCTGCTGGTGGCGGATCGGACGACCGGGAAAATCTCGGATCGGATATTCCGGGATTTGCCGGAACTGCTGCGGCCCGACGATCTGCTGGTGCTGAACGACGCGGCGGTGCGGCCGGCGCGGTTGTTTGCGAAAAGAAAAACCGGCGGCCGCGTGGAAGTATTTCTGCTTGAAAAAATCGGCGGCGATGAATGGCAGGCGATGCTCAAGCCGGGTCGGCGGATTTCGCCCGGAGAGCGGCTGCTACTGGAGGACGGGGCGGAAATCGGGGTTTTGGCATGGCAGGCCGGGGGAAAATTCACCGTGCGCTTGTCTGAAGCGGAACGCGAAATGGAAAAGCTCGGCCACATGCCGCTGCCGCCCTACATCGCGCGGCCCGACGACGAACGCGATCGCGTCGATTACCAGACCGTGTTTGCGAAAGCGGCGACGGCCGCCGCCGCGCCCACCGCGGGACTGCATTTCACGCCGGAATTGCTGTCGGCCTTGGGCGCTCGCGGGATCGAATCCGCCGCGGTCAATCTCGCGGTCGGGCTCGGCACTTTTCAGCCGCTGCCCGACGCGCCGCTCAGCGAGATCAGGCTGCATCAGGAGCATTACACCGTGTCGCCGGACGCCGCCGCTCTGCTAGCGAAGGCGCGCGAATCGAAGCGCCGTCTCGTGGCGATCGGCACCACCGCCTGCCGCGTCATCGAAAGCCAGCAGCGAGACTTCAGTGAATTCCGCAGCGGGGAATTCTCAACCGAATTATTCCTCAAACCCGGCGACAATCTCCGCGCCACCGATGTCCTGCTCACCAATTTCCACGCCCCCGGCACCTCGCTGCTCTGCCTGCTCGCGGCGGTTCTCGGTGACGCCTTCGACTGGAAGACGCTCTATGCCCATGCCCTCGCCAGGGATTACCGCTTCCTCAGTTACGGCGACGCCATGCTCATCCTGTAATCTTCCCCGTGATGACCGCGCTGATTATTGTATTGCTCGCGCTGATTTTGCTCGCCGCGCTGTGGCTGATCTTTCGGCCGCAGGGAAATGGGGCGGGCGGGAATGACCGTCTCCTCCGTGCCGCTCTCGCCGATTCCGAATCACGGCAGCGCGCCGAGCAGCAGACCGCGATGGCATCGCAATTGACACCGGTGAATGCGGCGCTCGACCGCTTGCAGGTTTCGCAGGGGGAAAACCGCGAGGCGATCCTGCGGCAGCAAGGCGAAACCTTTGCCGTCCGCTTTGATGCGCTGGCGTTGCGGCTGGACGAATCGCTCAAGGGCGGCCGGGCGGAGCAGGGGGAACAGTTGCGGCAGGTGCAGGCGCAACTGCAAGAATCGCTGCGCGCGGGCCGCGAAGACCAGGCTAAAAATCTGGAACTGCTGGGTGGCCGGGTGGAAAAACGGCTGGAAATTATTCAGGCTGCGAGCGAAAAGAAACTGGAAGAGGTTCGCTTGACGGTGGATGAACGGCTGCAGACCACGCTGGAAAAGCGGCTCAGCGAGTCTTTCCAGAAAGTGCAGGAGAGTCTGGACAAGGTGCAGCGCGGACTCGGAGAGATGCAGTCTCTGGCGCAGGATGTTGGCGGTCTCAAGCGCGTGCTGAGCGGCGTGAAGACGCGCGGCATTCTCGGTGAACAGCAACTGGGCGCCCTCCTCAGCGACCACCTTTCGCCGGGGCAGTACGGCGAGCAGGTAGCAGTGACGGAAGGACGCGAGGCCGTGGATTTCGCGGTGAAGATGCCGGGCATCTCCGGTGAAGAACCGCTGTGGCTGCCCATCGACGCGAAATTTCCGACGGAGGATTACGAGCGGCTGCGCATGGCGCAGGAAGCAGCCGATCTGCCAGCGGTGCGGCTGGCGGAGAAGGCGCTCGAATCACGCCTCACCGGCGAAGCCCGCCGTATTCAGGCGAAATACCTTGCGCCCCCTGCGACCACCGATTTTGCGGTGATGTATCTGCCTTCGGAAGGCTTGTATGCCGAAGCGCTGCGCCTGCCCGGCCTCTTCCAGAAATTACAGCACGACTACAAAGTCACGATCGCCGGCCCGACCACGCTGTCGGCGCTGCTCAACGCATTGCAGGTCGGCTTCCGCACTCTCGCGATCTCCCGCCGTTCCGCCGAAGTCTGGCAGGTTCTGGGCGAAGTCAAAACCGAATTCGGCCGTTTCGGCCAGTGGATCGACAGCGTCAACAAAAAAATCGAAGCCGCCGGCAAGGAAATTGCTCAGGTGGCGACGCGCACCCGCGCCATGGATCGCAAATTGCGCGAGGTGGAAGTGCTGCCGGATCATCCTGTAGCGCCCGCGCTGCCCCTAACCCCGGCGGATGAAGAAGACGACGAAACACCTACATAACGATAAGCGCTAGACACGCTAATTCGTTTGCAGCCTGTAGGGGCACGGCACTGCCGTGCCCGAAAAATAAATACCTCCGCGCTTTAGCGCGGAAACCCAACATGTTGTGCGGCTGCCGCCGTGTAATTCGTTTGTCGGGCACGGCGGTGCCGTGCCCCTACAAAGAAATTTCGACTTAGTTGGGAATTGAATTACTTGGCTATTTTGGTTATTTATTCTTTTTTGTTTTCATTACCCGGGCCGAAAAAGCCATTGGCTTCTTCTCGAGAAACCCGCGCAGCGCTGGCGGAAATTCATTGCCCATGCCGAGCGCAGTCTGTGCGCGAGATTCCGCTGCGAGTGTCGTCTTCAGACTTTCCTGGACGCCACGCAGAACCGAGCGGCGGGCACTGGCGAGGGCGGCGGGGGATTTGCCGGCCAGCTTGCGGGCGAATTCGGCCACCACCGATTGAAATGATTCTGCGGCGGCCACCCGGTTGACAAGCCCCCATTGCAGGGCCGTCTCAGCGCCGACGGCATCGCCGGTCAGCACCATTTCCAGCGCGCGCCCGAGGCCGATCAGGCGGGTGAGGTAATAACTGGAGCCCGTGTCGGGGCCCAGGCCGATGTTGATGAAGGCCTGGAGAAATTTCGCGTCGGC
>JAYVQF010000328.1:0-3735 GCA_043777195.1 Thermoanaerobaculia bacterium | reverse complement strand
TGCCTTTCCACCCCATCGGCGCCGCGCCCTATTACATCGGCTTCTTCATGATCGGCGCCTATCAGGACATCATGGGCGACCTGCACAATCTTTTCGGTCGCGTCAACGAAGCCCATGTATTTCTCGACCCCGATGAAGAGTGCGGCTACTACATCGAGGAAACCATCAAAGGCGACACCATCGGCGCGGTCTTGGAGATGGTGCAGTACAGCGCGTCGGATCTATGCCGCCGCATGAAACTGCAGGTGGACGCGGCCATCAGGGAAGACCGGGTCAAGCCCTCGGAGGGCATCCGCCTCCTCAACGAATACGAAGCGACGATGCAGCAGATGACTTATTTGCGGTTGGAGAACAAGGAGTAGACGAATTGCGGTTTACGAACCGCCTGTAGGGGCGGAGCTAAGCTCCGCCCGAAGTCTCCCGGGATCCTCAGGGTGGAGCTTAGCTCCGCCCCTACAATTTCAGCAACAACCGTTTTCGGGCGGATCAGCGGCCAGGGTGACATTGCTTGCCGGGCCGGACTGCACTTTCCCTGACAGCACCCGGTAAATCCTCATCAGCGCATTGACGATTACGGTCGTCACGCAGAGGATCATCAGCACGGTCAATCCGCAGTTCAGCAGATTGGCGATGGGCTTGATGCCCTGCTGATATTTCGGCCAAAAGTTCAAATAGATATTCATCACACCGGCGGACAGCGTGGTCACGGTGAGGAAGGCGAGCGGTGCGGCGGTGATCCAGGCATATCGTCGTTTGCCTTCATTGACCAGCAGCACCGTGGCGATGGCGAGAGCGCAGGTGGCGAGGAGCTGGTTGGCGACGCCGAACATCGGCCAGATTTCAGAGATGGAATTGTTCCAGAGCATCGAACCCCATCCGAGAACCACGAGGCTGGTGGAGAGTAGCGTGCCGGGCAGCCAGTCGGTGCGGGCGAAGGGTTTCCAGAGCGCGCCGCCGAATTCCTGCACCAGATAGCGGGCGACGCGGGTGCCGGTGTCGATGGTGGTGAGGACGAAGAGCGCCTCGAACATCACCGCGAAGTGGTACCAGAAATCCATGAGATGAGAGAGCCCCGGAATCCCGGAGAAGATCTGCGCCATGCCGACCGCGAGGGTGACGCCGCCGCCGGTACGCCCTTGCAGTTGTTCGCCTACAGCGGTTGAGAGTTCCTGGAGATTGACCGGGCTCACCCCTAGCGCGGCGAATTTTGCGGCGGGAACATTGATCGCAAGATAATCACCCCAGTGCAGCGACGAGGCCGCGATCAGCGCGACGATGCCGACCAATCCTTCCAGTAGCATGGCTCCGTAGCCGATGGGACGACATTGGGATTCTTTGTCGATCATCTTGGGTGTGGTGCCGCTGCCGACCAGCGCGTGAAAGCCGGAGATCGCGCCGCAGGCGATGGTGATGAAGACGAAGGGGAAGAGCGTCCCAGGGAAAATTGGACCGTGACCGATGATCGCTTCATGGTTGAAAGCGGGAATGTGCAGATCGGGATGAACGACCAAGACGCCGACGACGAGGAGCGCGATGGTGCCGAGTTTCATGTAGCTGGATAGATAATCGCGCGGGCAGAGCAGCATCCAGACCGGGAGCACCGAAGCGATGAATCCGTAGGCGGCCATCACCAGAATAATATTCTGTTTTGAGAGGATGAAGAAATGCGCCATTTCAGAATGCGCCACGAAACGACCTGCGACCACCATGCTCAAGAGCGCGATCACGCCGCCCGCAGAGGCTTCTGCGATCTTTCCCGGGCGAATCTTATACATCCACAATCCCATTAGGAGTGCGATGGGAATGGAGGTGCCGATGGTGAAGGCGCCCCAGGCGCTCTCCGCCAGCGCGTTCACCACCACCGCGCCCAATCCCGCCAGTGCCACCACGCAGACGAATAAAATCGCAATCGCCGCAGTGATCCCGGCAACCGGCCCCGCTTCCATTGCCGCGATTTTCGCCAATGATTTGCCGCCGCGCCGAACCGAGGCCGTGAGAATCACAAAATCATGCACTGCGCCGGCGAGGCAAACCCCGACGAGAATCCAGATGAATCCCGGCGCGAAGCCGAACTGCGCCGCCAGCACCGGCCCGATCAGCGGCCCGGCGCCGGTGATCGCCGCGAAGTGGTGACCGAACAGCACCCATTTGTTGGTCGGGTGGTAATTCGTCCCGTCATTCAGCCGGTGCGCCGGGGTGATGCGGGAATCATCAAGCGCCAGTACCTTCGCCGCGATGAAACCCGAATAATAACGATACGCAATCGCCAGCACGACCAGCGTCAGCACCATCAACGGAAATGCATTCACGGGCGCCATGCGGGGATTTTAAGGTTGTCCGCGCGAGCGAGCAATTACCATTGCACCGGCAATGGCCGTAATGCTGATTCAGCCACACGGAGGCCGCTATAATTTTTGCTGAATACAAGCCTTTCTTTCCTGGAAAACTCATGCGCGAAATCAATCCACGACAAATCTCCGACGCGGTTTCCCAGATGGTCCGCAAAGCCAACTACACCATCGGCGCCGACATGCTGGGCGCGTTCAAGGACAAATTGCAGACCGAGGCTTCACCGCGCGGCAAGCAGGTGCTCTCGCTGCTCATTGAAAACGCCGAGATCGCCGACAGCGAAAAAGTGCCTTATTGCCAGGACACCGGCTACGCGGTATTCTTTGTTGAACTCGGCCGGGAGGTTCGCCTCACGGGCGACCTGGAAGCCGCCATCAACGACGGCGTTCGCGACGGCTATACCGGCGGTTTTCTCCGCTTTTCCATCGTGAAAGACCCGCTCTTCGACCGCAGCAATTCCGGCGACAACACGCCGGCCTTCATCACCACCCGCGTCGTGGAAGGCGACCAGCTGAAGATTTCATTTGGCGCCAAGGGCGGCGGCAGCGAGAACAAATCGCGGGTGATGATGCTCAAACCTTCCGACGGCGTGGAAGGGGTCAAAAATTTCGTGGTGGAGACGGTACTCAAGGCCGGCCCTGACGCTTGCCCACCGCTCTCGCCCGGCGTGGGCATCGGCGGCGATTTCGAACTCTGCGCGGTGATGGCGAAGCAGGCCGCGATCTTGCCGGTGGGATTCCGCAATCCCGACCCTCGCTATGCGAAACTGGAACTTGAATTGATTGATCTGTGCAACAGACTCGGCGTCGGCCCCGCCGGTTTCGGCGGCAACACCACGGTTCTCGATCTGCACATCAAGACCATGGGCACGCATATCGCTTCACTGCCGGTCGCGGTGAATATCCAATGCCACGCGGCGCGGCACGGGGAGATCGTACTGTGAACGACCTCATCAAAGTTCAACTCCCGCTCTCAGACGAAGCCCTGAGCACGCTTCGCTCCGGCGATCAGGTGTTGCTCAATGGCACGCTGTACACCGGCCGCGACGCCGCGCACAAGCGGATGATCGAGACGCTCGACCGCGGGCAACAACTACCCTTCGATGTGCGTGGCCAGGTGATCTATTACACCGGCCCCGCGCCGGCGCGCCCGCATCAGGTGATCGGCTCGGCCGGCCCCACCACCGCGGGGCGCATGGATGCCTATACTCCGCGCCTGCTCGAACTCGGGCTCAAGGGCATGATCGGCAAGGGCGAACGCAATCAGGCAGTTAAAGAAGCGCTGATGCGTCACAAGGGAATCTATTTCGCCGCCATCGGCGGTCTCGCCGCAGTGCTCGCCAAGCGCATCAAGAAAGTCGAGATGGTCGCCTACGAAGAACTCGGC
>JAYVQF010000327.1:0-3749 GCA_043777195.1 Thermoanaerobaculia bacterium | reverse complement strand
CGGCAAACAAATCGCCCCACCAAGGAGCCGTCACGATGCACCGAACCCGGACCCGAACCCCGAACCCGCGCTCCCCGATCCCGTCTTACCGACCCCGGCTCTCGCAACCGCGATGCCAAGTCTGCTTGGCGTCGGGGTTGCAGGTCGAAAGGAATTTCGGGTTCGGGTCCGGCAAGAGCGGGTTCGGGTGCGGATGAATGCGTGCGGAGGTGTGACTTCCGAACCCGGACCCGACACCCGAGCCCGCGCTACCCGATCCCGTCTTCCCGACCCCGGCTCTCGCAACCGCGATGCCAAGTCCGCTTGGCGTCGGGGTTGCAGGTCGAAAGGAATTTCGGGTTCGGGTCCGGTCAGAGCGGGTTCGGGTGCGGATGAATGCGTGCGGAGATGTGACTTCCGAACCCGAACCCGCCACCGAACCCGTTCTTCCCGACCCCGTCTTCCCGATCCCCCGATCTGTCGGTTATTGTGCAATCGTTACGCCGACCGGGGGGTTAACCGAAAGGCCACCGTGCGCTGCGGCCTTCCCCCCGGCATCCCCTATAATTTGAGTTCACGCTGGCTCCGGCTGGCGGAAGGGAATTGCCTCTGATGACCGTTTGCGAACAGTGCCAGACTCCGCTGCCCGAAGGCTCCCGCTTCTGTTCGAGTTGCGGCGCGGCAGTGCGCAATACCCCCATTCCGTCCGCCCCCTCGCCCGCGATCCCGGTGGCGCAGGTGGAGATCGTGCCGGGCCTCACCGTCGTGTCGGGCCGTTACCGGGTGCAGTCGCTGCTCGGCCAGGGGGGCATGGGCGCGGTTTACAAATGCAATGATCTGGCCCTGGGTGAGCCCGTCGCTTTGAAATTCCTGCTCGGCAGTTTCGCCTCCGATCCCAAGATGATCGAGCGCTTCATGCACGAGCTCAAGACCGTGCGCCGCATCCAGCACAAGGCCATCGTCCCCAATTTCGACATGGGGGAATGGCAGTCGCTGCGCTACATCGTGATGCAGTACATTGACGGCAAGTCGCTGGCGCTGATCCTGCAGGAGCGGCGCAAACTGCCGCTGGAAGAGGCGCTGCCGCTGATCGCGCAGATCGTCTCCGGTCTCAAGGCGGCGCATGATGCGGGCGTGGTGCATCGCGATCTCAAGACCGACAACATCCTGGTGGACGCGAAGGGCAACGCCTACATCCTTGATTTCGGCATCGCGCGCAAGACCGATTCGGTGCGCCTGACCACTTCGGGCGAAGTGCTGGGCTCGCCGCTCTACATCGCGCCCGAACAGGCGCAGGGGCAGGATGTGGATCATCGGGCCGACATCTATTCGCTGGGCGTGATTTTGTTCGAGATCCTGACCGGGGATGTCCCTTTCAATGGCGACGACGCGCTGGCGGTCGCGCTCAAGCATGTCATGAGTCCGGTGCCCTCGCCGCGCGAACGGCTGCCCACCCTGCCGCTGCATGTCGAGCGCGCGGTCATGCGCTGTCTGGCGAAAAAGCCGGAAGACCGTTATGACGATGTCACCCAGCTGCTCACCGACCTGCTGCGAATTTCCACTTCGATGACGCCGGTCGCGGCGGCGGCGGCCACCGGCGGCGGCAAAGGCGTGCCCAAAGCCGCAGTCGCCCGCAACGAGGAACTGAACCGCGCCACCCCGACGGCTTCGCACGATACCAATGTGGAGCGGGTTCGCCCGCGCAGCGCGACGCCCTCCCCGCAGGCAAAAGAAGATGGCACCCGCAAGCTGCTGGTCATCGACAGCGACGAGGGGCAGATTCTCACCCTGCGCCGCGAACTCACGCGGGAGAAGATCACGGTCATCTCGACACCCAACGGCCAGTCAGGCGCCGAGATCGCCTTCCGCGAACACCCCGACGCCATCATCATCAACGCGCGCGCGCCGGTCATTGACGGGATCACCTTCACCCAGATCATCCGCGCCAATCCCAAGTTGCGCAACACGCCGATTTTCATCCTCTGCGATCGGCCCGACCCCTCCATCATCGCGCTGCAAAAACCGCTGCGCATCTCCGGCTTCGTGGTGCGCCCGCTGGAGAGCGCGGATTTGATGCACCGGCTGGAGGAAGTGTGGCAAGCGGCTTGAAATGAAGAAAGGATGAAGGATGAAGGACGAAGGCTGAGTAGTAGCGAGGGTTGCTGTCCACGAATGGTTTATTGCCCGGCTTAAGTTGTCAAACTTTCATCGGGTAAATCACCACGAAATTACCACACTTTCTCGTCATCACTCGTCACTCATCCTTCATCCTTCATCCTTTCTTTCAACATGCCCCGGTCGAGTCCGATCACCGCGGCGATGAAGGCAAGCGCCATGAAGGCCGCCGCGGTGTAGTAAGGGCCGGTGATGAAGCGCGGGGCGCCTTCGTGATGGCCGAGATCGGCGATGATGGCGGCCAAGCCGCCGCCGGCCGGCCAGCCGAAAAAAACCAGATTT
The DNA here is from genome assembly GCA_043777195.1 of Thermoanaerobaculia bacterium. GTDB lineage: Bacteria > Acidobacteriota > UBA4820 > JAYVQF01 > JAYVQF01 > JAYVQF01. The sequence goes on along the minus strand of JAYVQF010000327.1, from coordinate 1,313 downwards.
CCGGCGAGCGGACCGAAGACCCGGCCCAGCGCGGACAACCCCTGCGCGATGCCGAACGCGCCGCCCTGCTCGCCGGGGTCGGCGGCGCGCGACAGCGTGGAAAAAACCGCCGGGCCGAGCAGGCCGTTGCCCACCGCGACCAGCGCGATCGCCACCGCGACGGTCGCGATGGAATTCGCCAGCGCGAGTCCAAGCATGCCGCTGGTCATGGTGAAAATCCCCGCGCGCAGCACCGCAATTTCTCCGAAGCGCGGCACCAGAATTCGCACCATGCCGCCCTGCATCGCCGCGATGATGACGCCGATCAGCACGAAAAAATAACCGGCGGCGCGCGGCCCCAGCGCGAAGCGGTGTTCGAGAAAAAGCGAAAAGGTCGATTCCATGTTGGCGAAGGCGAACGAGGTGATGAAGAACAGCAGAAACAGCGTCTTCAGGCGCGGATGCGCGAACGCCTTCACCAGCGCGCCCCATGAAAATTTCGGACGTGCGGCGGGCGCGCGATTTTTGTCCAGACTTTCGGGCAGCGCAAACAGCGCGGTTAACAGCGCCAGCAGCGACATGCCGCCCGCCGCAAAGCAGATGAGGTCATAACGGGGATGCGCGGCGTCCCGGCCCACCAGAAAGGCGCTGAGGGCCGGCCCCAAGGTGAACCCGAGGCCGAAGGCCATCCCGATAAGGCCCATCCCCTGCGCCCGTTTTTCCGGCGTCGTCAGATCGGCGATGTAGGCCTGCGCGGTGGCGATATTGGCGCCGGAAATTCCCGCGAGAATGCGCGCGGCAAAGAGCCACGCCAGCGACGGGGCCCACCCGAGCATGGCGTACGAAATCACAAAACCCGCCAGCGAGAAGAGCAGCACCGGCCGCCGCCCGATGCGGTCGCTCAGCCGTCCCCACAGCGGGTTGAAGATGAACTGCATCAAACTGTAGCTGGCGGCGAGCGCGCCGATCGCCAGCCCGCCCGCGTGAAAGGATTCCGCATAGCGCGGCAACAGCGGAATGATGATTCCGAAACCGACGAGATCGAGAAAGACGGTGACGAAAATCACCATCAACGGCGCGCGCTTCATAGGGGTGGAAGTTTAGGGGCTGCAACGAAATAACAGTAGCAGTCTGCCCGCCGATTCATCCCGACTGGCTTCGTTCCCCATCTATCGCGCGCTCCACTGGAGCGCGCTCCCAATCGCTGTTGCGCAGCTCTTGGAGAATGGGGCCCCCGTCGCTTACATGCCTTCGGGCATGCGCGCTTCTCGCGCCTCGCCATTCGGGCGACTCGGCAGTCATCTTTGTTCATTTAATTTCTTTACGACCCCTAA
>JAYVQF010000326.1:0-3751 GCA_043777195.1 Thermoanaerobaculia bacterium | reverse complement strand
GTCCTCAACATCGCCGAAGGCGCAGGTCGAATGGCCCGCGCCGACAAACGCCGGCACTACAGCTACGCGCTGGGCAGCGCAATGGAATGCGGCGCAGCATTGGCCCTCCTCCACGCGCGAGGGGCGCTGCGTGAAATCGCCTACCTCGAACGACGAATGATAGTCATCCGCATCGTTCAGATGCTCTCGCGTCTGGCCGGGGCGCCGCGGTGATAGAGGCTCTAGTTCAGGATTTCATTTTTTCCAATCAGCAGCTTGATCTGATGGAAGTGGTCGGGATGATTGAGATCTCCCCATGACTTATTTATCGCGTTGCCAAGATCGAATCGATCGCCTTTCGCTGAAATAATCCAGACCCCTTCTGTTGCTGCGAGCACCACCACCTTCGCCGACACGCGGAGAGCGTAGGAACGGGCTTGCATGAAAGTCTCTTCCAACTCTCCGTCGCTGGCGATGCTGAGTTTGGCTTCGACGATTATTCGAGCACTATCCGGATCACCCGATGAATTGATTCCGATCAGGTAATCCGGAATCACTTTTTCATTGCGCCCCATCTTCACGACCACTTGGCGGCGCCAATGAGCGGGAGAATAGCCGAGGCGCACCAGCCACGGCTCGATCAGGCTCATCTCTACATCGCGCTCGTCCTTCGCAATGATTTTGATCGCCGCCGGTTTGATTTCGACCCGAGGAAGCTGGCTGATGTCCTGTCCCTTCACTTCGAGAATTTTCAGTAGCGCCTCGTACTCCTCCACCGAAAAGGCCTTGCCGCTCGGTCCCTGCAGATTAGCTTTCATGTACTTGTTTTGCGAGATGACAGCGTCGGCGGCCATCTCCTTGAAGTGAACCGGTTTCACCTTGATCGGCTTGCCGATCCAGATGGTGCCATGAAAGTAAAAGAAAGGGTCGAAGAATCCGTCGGTGATCGCGCGCCAGATTGAATGAATATAGCTGCGCGGTGAGGCGCAATACATCAGGCAAATATCTCCTCTGCGGATATCCGGCTTTCCGCCCCAATGGCTGGTGGAATGCTCACCCGCTTCATCAACAAATTTAAAATCCCATTCACTCTGCGCTCCACCGGTCAGGTGCCACACCTTTGATGGAGCCGGCAAATCGTCGATGCCAACTTCGGCGCTGATGCAATTCTTGGCGTAATCGTAGAGTAACGCATTCATTTCCTCTGGCTTAAGGCCCTGCGCGCGGCGAAACTTCTGAATTTGTTCGTTGATCTCCGCATAGTGGTGCGAGCGCCCCTCGTGATCCGCTTTCTTGGGGGATGACGGCATGGGAATCCCGAGAAATTCACATTTTTTTCTGAAGTGGTAGTAACGATTGATGTCAAGATAAGGAAAGAAGAATTCCGGGTACGCCTGATGAAGTGCGATGGAGAACGCCTGAACAAAGCGATACCATTCATCGCTCTTGCCAAAATGGGCGACTACATCAGGCAACTTACCTTTTCCTTTCTCTCGAACTTCTATTCCATCTTCGATCATCGTCAGAAGAATTTCATCTGCCTCTTTCTGATTATTGGGTGTTTCGTAGGTCTGAATTTCATCAGCTATAAATTGTGTAAGATCGGGGATGGTGTATACAAAATCAGAATCTTTATAAGGCTGCGAGTCAATTTCAAGTTCGATGGCATCGAAGCCATTCTTGATTTGCGTGCTGTCAATCTTTGAATACTTCTTCAAGGCGGCTTTGCCGCCTGGAGTTTCTTTATAGTTTTTCCATTGATACTGAATAAAAGTCATGACATCCTCGTGAGTCGGTCGTATCTGCGTAATGCTATCAGTTTCGTCCAGCAAGGCAATGGAGGGCAGTTCGGGACAGGTCACCTCCCCTTTCGTTAGAATTCCCTCCATGGACTCCATCCGCCATCGCATCGAAGCCAGCGAATCCCGCTTCCATGCCCGTGCCGCGCGGGCCGCACTGTCCAAGGGCCGCGAACGCGAAGAGTCTTCCGACGAAATCCGCACCGCCTTCCAGCGCGACCGCGACCGGGTGCTGCATTGCAAGGCCTTCCGCCGCCTCAAACAGAAGACCCAGGTTTTTCTCGCCCCCAAGGGCGACCATTACCGCACCCGCATCACTCATACGCTGGAAGTGATGCAGATCGCCCGCACCATCACCCGCGCGCTGAATCTCAATGAGGATCTTGCCGAGGCCATCGCGCTGGCGCATGATCTGGGCCATACCCCCTTCGGCCATGCCGGCGAAGCCTTTCTCGACAAGGCCATGGGCGGCGGTTTCCGCCATTACCAGCAGTCGGTGCGGGTGGTGGAGGTGCTGGAGAATGACGGCGCTGGTTTGAATCTCACGGTGGAGGTGCGCGACGGCATCGCCAAGCATTCCAAGGGCGAGAAAGGCCAGATTTTCCACAAGGAAGCGGGCAAACGGGCGTTGACGCTCGAGGGCGATGTAGTGCGAGTTGCCGATTTCATCGCTTACTGCTCGAGCGACATTGACGACGCCATTCGCGCCGGCCTCATTCATGCGGAGGAAATTCCCGCGGAGATTCGCGCGGCGCTGGGCGATTCCTATGCCGGCCGGCTGCGCGCGATCCTGCATGATGTCATTACCGCCTCGCTGGGAAACGGGCTGGCGGAGATCACCGGCAGCGGACCGATGGAGGCGACCCTCAACGCCCTGCGCGAATTTCTTTTCAAGCGGGTCTATTACCACCCCGATGTCCGCCGCGAATTCAGCAAGGCGGAGGGACTCATCATGCGGGTGTGGGACGCGGTCATCGCCGAGCCGGAAAAATTCCTGGAAGCGCGCGAGCTGGAGCGCCACGGCGCGAAGCAGGCCGCGGTCGATTTCATCGCGGGGATGACCGATACTTACGCCATCAATCTTTACCAGAGCCTCGCTATCCCGCAGCCCTGGGGGGTCATGTGATGCGGTCGCAGCCTTAGGGGCCGCAAGCCCCCGGTGGCGGTGGGGCGATTACTCGGACGGACTCCTGGCCCCGCCCTTAAAATCTCCGGCGATGCAAGGCCAGCGCTTTGGTGATTATTTGATTGAATCCCGCATTGCCGCCGGCGGCATGGGGGAAGTGTGGCGCGCGCAGGATGTCAATCTGAACCGGCTGGTCGCGCTCAAACTCCTGAGCCAGGCCCTCGATTCCGATCCTGAGTTCATTGCCCGTTTCGTGCGCGAGGCGCAAACCGCCGCCGGGCTTTCCCACCCCGCGATCGCAACCATCTACGCGGTGGGGTCGGCCCATGGCCGTCATTACCTGGCGATGGAACTGCTGCCGGGGGAGACGCTGGATCAGCGCATGGCGCGGGAGCGCATTCCCCCCGCCAAGTCGCTCTCGCTGGCGGCGCAGATGGCCGACGGGCTCGCGGCCGCGCATGCGCGCGGGCTGGTGCATCGAGACATCAAACCGGGAAATCTCATGGTGCTGCCCGACGGGCGGCTGAAGATTCTGGATTTTGGGCTGGCCAAACCGGAAACCGGCGCGCTGGGCGGCAGCGCCATCGACGGACAGGCGGCCACCCGCGCGCTGGTGGAGGGGGTCACCGCGGCCGGTGTCATCCTGGGCACCGTCGCCTACATGTCGCCCGAACAGGCACGCGGCGAACCGCTCGACCGGCGCAGTGATATTTTTTCCGCCGGGGTCGTGCTTTACGAACTGCTGTCCGGCCGCCATCCCTACCGGGCCGCGAGCGCCGCGCAGACCCTGGCTAATCTCCTGCACATGCGCCCGGCGCTGCCGCCGATCGACTCCGCCGACACCGAC
>JAYVQF010000325.1:0-3804 GCA_043777195.1 Thermoanaerobaculia bacterium | reverse complement strand
GCCCGCGTTTTTTTCGACAAGATAATCTTGGCTCTTAACTCGTTAATTATTGCAAGTTTTTTATAGTCTCGCATCAGGGATTCGCAAAACCCTCGCCTTTAGGCGAAGGGAACGATCTGGCGTCGCTGGCGGTGTCCGCCTGGAGTAAAATTCCGCGCATGAAAGAACTTGCCGTCGCGGTGCGCAGCGCGGGCTCCGTCCGGGTGATCACCCTGACCGGCTTTCTCGACGCCCACAACAGCGCCGAGCTGGCCGGCGCCCTTGACGATGCGCTCAAGGCGAAGCAATTCCGCGTGGTGCTCGATCTCTCCGCCCTGCAATACATGGGCAGCGCCGGCATTGAGGCCATCATCTCCCGCCTCGGTCGCTTCCGCGAAGGGCAGGGGGACATTCGCCTCGCCGCCCCCGCCGACAAAGTCGTCAAGGTGTTTGATCTCCTGGGCCTGACTTCCATTCTGAGTTTGCATCAGGAGGCGGCGGCCGCCATCGCGGCGTACAAGTAGCGCAGCAGCTGACGCTGGGGCCCCGCAAAGCCGGTGCTTCCAATCATCGCAGCAGTGATAATTACGGCTTGCGGTAACAAATTCGGGGCGTAGCGCAGCCTGGTAGCGCACCAGCTTTGGGAGCTGGGTGTCGTGGGTTCGAATCCCACCGCCCCGACCATTTATTGCAATCGGCGCTCGGTCTTAAACTGAAGGGGCGCAAGTTTATTGAAAATACCGGAGTTTTCAAGCGCCAGGAGCGAATTCCCATGCCGCAACCGCAGATCCAGAAGTCGATGATCCAGAAGCCGATGACTGATTTCACCACGCTGGCTGAGGCTTTCTTCGCGCGCGTGGATCATTTCGAAACCCCGGCGGCGTTGCGGGCGAAGCGGAACGGCCGCTATCAGGACATCGCGCTGTCTGAGGTGAAGGCGGCGGTGATCCATATGGCGGCGGGATTGCAGATGCTGGGTGTCAAAGCGGGCGATTCGGTGGCGCTGATTTCCGAGAACCGGCCGGAGTGGCTGTACAGCGACTATGCCCTGGCGCTGATCGGCGCGGTCAATGTTCCGGTTTACCCCACGCTCACCCCGCCGCTGATCGAATTCATCCTCAAAGATTGCGGCGCGACCGTCGCGCTGGTTTCCAGCGGCGCGCAGTATGAAAAACTCCGCGCCATCCGCGCCAATCTTCCCGCGCTCAAGTCCGTCATCTGTTTCGATTCCGTTGGCGCGCTGGCTGCGGGCGATGGGCATCTGTTCGATGTGATCAATCGCGGCCTGAAGGCGGGCGCGGCGGGCGAACAGGCGGTGCGGGACGCCGCCGCTCAGGTCAAACCGGAAGACCTGGCCTCTCTGGTTTACACCTCCGGCACCACCGGCCAGCCCAAGGGCGTCATGCTGACCCATGACAATTTCGTGCAGAACCTCATCGGCAGCCTGCAAATCATCCAGCTCGGCGGCAATGATAGCGCGTTGTCGCTGCTGCCGCTGTGCCACACCTTCGAGCGGCTGGTGGATTACATCTGTTTCACCCAGGGCACGGCCATTGCCTATGCCGAGTCGGTTGACAAGGTGCGCGACAATCTCCTGGAGGTCCGGCCCACCATCATGGCGGGGGTGCCGCGGCTCTATGAGAAGGTCTTCAACGGGTTTGTGGAAAAAGCACGCGGTTCGCTCATCGGCCGACTGCTGATCAATGACGCGGTCATCAACGCGCGCGCGCTGGCGGCCGAGGCGCTGGTGCCGGGCGCTCCCGCGGCGGGCGGCTGGCGGCGGTTCAAGCACAAAGTGTATGACGCGCTGATGTATAAAAAACTGCGCGAGAATCTGGGCGGCAACATCCGTTTTTTCATCTCCGGCGGGGCGCCGCTGGCAAAAGATCACACGCTGTTTTTCTACGGCGCAGGCCTGCCCATCGTGGAGGGCTACGGCCTGTCGGAAACTTCCCCGGTCATCACGCTCTCGCCGCCGCTTGCGATCCGCCCCGGTTCGCCCGGAAAACCGATCCCCAATGTCGAGGTGAAGATCGCGGCGGACGGCGAACTCATGACCCGCTCGCGCAGCGTGATGAAGGGCTATTTCAAACTCCCGGAAAAAACCGCCGAGGTCATCAAGGAGGGGTGGTTCCTCACGGGAGATGTCGGCCACCTCGACGACGACGGCTATCTTTTCATCACCGACCGCAAGAAAGACCTGATCAAGACCTCGGGCGGCAAATATGTCGCACCGCAGGGCGTTGAAGCCGCACTCAAGCATTCCCGTTACATCGCCGAGGCGGCGGTGTTCGGCGACGGAAAAAAATATGTCGCCGCCCTGCTGGTGCCGGATTTCACCCGGCTGGCGGCCTGGGCGCGGGAAAAGGGATTGCCGGCGGATGATCCTGCGGCGCTGATCGCGCGGCCGGAAGTGCTGGCGTTCATGCAAGCCGAGGTGGACGCGGCGCAGAAAGACTCGCCCCATCACGAGCAGATCAAAAAATTCGCCCTGTTGCCCGCCGAATTCTCGCTCGGCGCGGGCGAACTGACCCCGACCCTGAAGGTGAAGCGCAAGGCCGTTGCGGAAAAATACAAAACCCTCATCGAACCGCTCTTCGAAGAATAGTTTTACCACTCACAGGATTCCCCCATGATGAACGACAGCGAAAATCCCGGCGATGAGCTGGATGCCGAACCCGCGCCGGAAGAGGACGACGGCATCGAGCGCTGCAAAACCTGCCGCGTCACGGGCAGCGAGAAATACCTCACGATGTGCGTCATCTGCAAGGGGCATTACTGCGACGCGCACGCCTTCGATTTTGGCGGCAAGACTTTTTGCACCAAAATCTGCGCCAATTTCTTTTTCTTCGGCGACGGAGACGATTGAAATCGGGTTCGCCGGCGGTCGGTGTGCGGCTGGAAATCGGCCTGATCGTTCGGGAAGCGGGTGGCGGCTGGAATTTCCCACGGCCGGGGTGTGTTGTAAGTCGGGCGGGATAAAATTGCGCGCGACAGAGTTCCCTCCATGCCCTCCACTTATTACGCCGAACATTCCATCGCCTTCCGCAGGGAGCTGGCCGAGACTCTGGACGCAGACACCGTACGCCGGCTGCACGAAAAACGGCCGCTTCGCCACTTTTTGATTCTTCTCCGGCAAATTCTGTTGCTGGCCGGAGCGGAATGGCTGCTCGCCGCCTTTGGCTGGCGCTGGTTTACGCCGCTGGCGGCATGGGTGGCCGGCTTCACGATTTTCAATTTCACGGTGCTGCTGCACGAGGTGATACACCAGGCGGTCACTCCGCGTGATCAGGCGCGTCCGCGATTGTCGCGTTTTTTGTCGCTGCTCTACGCCATTCCCAGCGGCATCAGCGCCAGCCAGTTCAGCCGCTGGCATCTGGATCATCATGCCGCGCTCGGCTCGTATGAAGAGGATCCCAAGCGCCACTGGCTGTCGCCGAAGATCAACGCGCGCTGGCTCAAGCTGGCCTATTTCACGCCGGCGCTGCTGCCCATCTATTTCCGGGCGGCGGCGAAGGAGAACGCAGGCTATGCGCCGGAATTGCGGCGCAGAATCGCGCGCGAACGCTGGGCCACGGTGGTCATTCAATTGAGTGTCTTGGGGCTGTTCTGGGCGCTGGGCGGCGGGGCGGTCGCGCTCCGTGCCTATATCATCCCGGTCTTTTTTGTCTTTCCCATCGCCTTCGCCCTCAACCGGCTGGGACAGCATTACGGCATCAATCCGGAGGATCCGGCGAATTGGTCCACGCTACTCAAGGGTTCCTGGTTCTGGGATTTCGCGTTCATTTACAGCAATTATCACCTTGAACATCATTATTTCCCCGG
>JAYVQF010000324.1:0-15123 GCA_043777195.1 Thermoanaerobaculia bacterium | reverse complement strand
CCGGTCAAAGCCGTTTCGGCAATCGCGCCCGGAGACTTTTACCGGATCGCGGGAAATCTTTCCGAAAAGATTGTCAAAGCCGAGGTGCTGGCGCGCTGGCTCAAAGAGGGTTCCGTGGTGCTGATTGATGTGCGCTCGAAAGAAGCGTTCGCCCGGTCGCACCTCCGCGGCGCAATCAATCTGCCGGCCACCGAAATCACCGACGAGTCGTTGAAGCGGCTGGTGCCGTCGCCCGAAACCCGGATTGTGATCTATTGCGATGACAACTTGCTGCCCACGCGGCGAATCGCACTGACCACGCTGTGCAACCCGGCGATTTATCAACTGGGTTACCACAATCTCTTCGTGCTGGAAGAGCTGTGGCATTCGCAGAGTTGCAAGGCCGACCTGAATGCGACGATGGGGCTCGACTATTGCCCGTCCCTTCTGCCGATGGAAACGAAGTGACCCAAGAGCCGTCGTTCCGTATCGCCGTTTATTCGGACGCGCAACAGATCGCCGAGCTGGTGAACTCGGCTGGACGCACGAAGCGAGAATCTTTGACGGTCCGCGCACGGACGCCCAATCGCTGGCCGGGCTGATAGCCGCTGAGAATTCTCTGATTTTACTGTGTATGAAGGAATCTGAAATTACCGGCTCGGTGCACCTTGTATGGACGCAGGTCAGGGCGTCGCGCCGCAACTGTTTGCCGCTTCCACTGCATAAAAATAACTGGCGGTATCCAGCGGTTCAGAATAGCTGTTGATTGCAGGCGTGGCGACGCTGATGGCGGGTGTGCAGGGGGCCGCGCAGCGTTTGACATTGTATGCGGTCGCTCCCGTGACGGCGGCCCAATTGAAGTCAACCGTCGCGGTCTTGCCGCCCCGCAGGGAATTTCCCGGACTGCCCGGCACGGCGCCGCCGGGAGTGTAAGCGCCGCCGCTGTTCAGATAGGCGGCGCCGTCGAAGCCGCCCCACACAATCATCGCGCTGTTCGTCCATATCGCCGTATGATCCCGGCGCGCAACCGGGACATTGGCGCCGGTCGAGGTGGGGATCCAGCTATCGCCCGTGGGGGAATAGCGACCCCCCGTGTTGAAAATGCAGGTGGCGCAATTTTGCCCGCCCCATACAATCATTTCCGTGCCGGTCCATATGGCGGTATGAAGCTCGCGCGTGGCCGGAACATTGGCGCCGGTCGAGGTGGCGAGCCAGCTGTTGCCCGCGGCGCTATAGCGGCCGCCGCTGTTGTAATAAACCCCCGTTGTAGAAGATCCACCCCAGTCAATCACCTCGCCGCCGGCGCCGGTCCATACTGCGGTGTGATAGCGGCGCGCGGCGGGCACGCTGCCCGTCGTCGAAGTGGCGCTCCAGGTGTCTCCCGCAGGCGCATAACGGCCGCCCGTATTCAAAAAACAGGAGGCGAGACCGCCGCAGTTGTGCCCGCCCCAGACGATCATCTCGCTGCCGGTCCAAATCGCGCTGTGAAAACGGCGAATGACCGGAACATTGGCGCCGGTTGAGGTGGCAGTCCAACTGTCGCCCGCCGGGTTGTAACGACCGCCGGTGTTGAGATAGAGGCTATTGCTGCCGCCCCAGACGATCATCTCGCTGTTGCTCCAAATTGAGGAGTGCCAGCGCCGCCCGGCGGGGACATTCACTCCGATTGAAGTGGGTGTCCAACTGTCGGCCGTGGGGTTATAGCGTCCGCCGGTGTTGAGATTAGTGGCGTCGGATCCGCCCCAGATAATCATCAGGGTACCGGTCCATGTAGCGGTGGAATCCCGGCGCGCGGACGGGACATTGGGGCCCAGGGAGGTGGGCAACCAGCTGTCTGTCGCCGGATTGTAACGGCCTCCGGTGTTGAGATAGCCACCGTTGTATCCGCCCCAGATGATCATCTCGCTTCCCGTCCAAACTGCCGTGTGATAGACCCGCGCCACCGGGGCCGTGAGGCCGGCGAGGACGGGTGTCCAGAGTTCGCAGACAGCCGCTGGAATAAACTGCGGCGCCGGCAGATGAAAGGCAACCGCCGGGGCGTGTTCCCAAGTCCTCTCTGCAAGCGGTTCCGGTGGCAGCTGCGCCATCCAATCATCAAACGATCGTTTCGGGATAAATAGCGATTCCATTTCCAGGCTATTGGAATCTTCGGCGATTTTGCGCTCCAGGCGCCAGCCGGTTTCATCTTCCCGAAAGGCATCAGTCTCGGTCAGTCGTTTGCTCAGCGCGGCCAATTCCCCGGCCGGCAGGCGCGTAATTCCGGCTTCCTCGTCAGTGCGATCTCCCAGCATTTCCGTTTCGGGCATAAACCGGCGGTGAGAATAGGTCGCATCCAAGCCTGCCCAATCGGCGCCTCTCTTCACCTGTGCTGCGACAGTTTCCATCCGGCCCCGGGCCTCGGAATGCAACGCGAGATCCCGCGCGTAATGCTGGCGGAGCGCCGCGTGAACCAAGTTGTAGCGAGCCAAGGTTTCAGCGATCAGATAGGGATCATTACCCAGCGCCGCGAATAATTCATGCAGCGTCGCCCGGTCTTTGCTCTCCCGTTCCATGCGCTCCAACTCAGCTTGCAGCATGGCGGGCGTGAGTTCGAGATTCCAGTGTTTCTTCAGCGCCGCGCTCATCCGCACCGGCGCCCCGGCTTTCCGCTCGATCTCCGCCGCCGTGATCATCGTCTCGAAGGGCGGCTTCGACATCTTGTTTTCCGCCGGCCACAGGCGATGGCGATAATAGACCCGTTCGATTCGCGTCTGTGCGTCAATCCGCGCTTCCCGGTCGAGAACAGACCGGTGCAGGGATGGCGCGGCACCGACGTCCGGTGAAGCGGCGCGGATCACGCCGGGATGACAAGCGAGAATCAGGACGACCGGGAAGCAACCGAATATTCGCATGGCGAGCCTCGGCTGTCAGTTTATCACCCTGTCCCGAACACCACAACGCGCGACCCGCCGGTTCCTTCGCGCGCGGACTGCTCAAATCACAATCTCATCGCGAATGACGGCGTTGCCGGGCACCCGGACATTGGGCGCGACGATGCAGTTTTCCAGCACCGCGCCGCCGCCGATTTTGGCCCCCGAGAGAATCACGGAGTTGGAAATGCTGCAATCGCCCAGCAATTGTGATTCGGCGCCCAAGACCGCGAAGCCGGTGAGGCGGAGAATATCGGCGTTGTATTTCGCCGATTCATCGCTGAATATCAAAGCCTCACCGTGTTTTCTCAGCAGGGACTTCGTCGCCGCCCGCAGGGGCCATTTCTTCGCCGCCATGGCGCGCAGCGCGGCGCCCGTCGCGCCCAAAAAAGTGCGGCGGGTTGCGGGGTCGGCGTAGAACGGGCTGGTGAGCGGCAATTCAATCAGCTTGCGCCGGTCACCGATCAGCTTGGGCAGGACATCGCTGTAGAGATCGCCTTTTTCCGGGCGGGCGTAGAGCTTCAACATGGCCGGGGCGAAAAAGACCGCCCCCGCCGAAGCCTTGGAATCGCCCGCCGGCAACCCCCCCATCGGCGGTTTGCCCGCGATCTGCTTGATGCGCCGCTCGGCGTCCACGATCACCGTCGCCATCTTGAAGGCGTCGCGATTTTCCCGGGTGAGTAGCGCGGCGTTCGCTTGCTGTGTCGCGGCGGCCATCGCCAAATGACGGGCGTCGAAATCGGCGATCAGGTCGCCGTGCAGAATGATCACCGGATCGGCCGCCAGCCATTCGCCGAAGCCGGCCAGCGCACCGCCGGTGCCCAGAAGTTCCGTCTCGCGGGTGATGAAGAAATCGAGCGGCGGGCCATCCCACGCCGCCAGCGCCTCTTGCACCGAGCCGGGAATGTGGTGGAAGTTGACGCCCACCCGGCTGATGCCCGCCTGCGCGATGCGGTCAAGCGCGTAATGAATGAGCGGTCGGTTCAGGAATGGAATTGCGGGAACCGCCATGAACCGCGTGAGGGGTTGCATGCGGTCACCGCGGCCACCGGCAAGGACAATCGCTTTCATGGCGAAAAGTCTAACGGCTGCGCGGCAATCTGGCTGTTCCGCTTGAGGGTTAATTATGAAGAGGAAGAAAACCGCTGGCGCCGAACTTTCATCCTGATCGCCCGTAAACTTCCCGCCATGAGCGATATTGTCCTTCAGGTCAGCCAATTGCAAAAGCGGTTTGCCAAAATCAACGCGGTGGATGGGGTGAATTTTTCGCTGGCGCCCGGCCAGATTCACGGGCTGATCGGCCGCAACGGCGCCGGCAAAACCACCACCATCCGCATGGCGATGGGAATTTTTTTTCCCGACGGCGGAACCATCGAGTTATTTGGCGCGCCCTGGTCGGCCGACGCGCTCGACCGGGTGGGGTACCTGCCTGAGGAGCGCGGCATGTACCGCAAGATGAAACTGCTGGAGCATCTGCGTTTCTTTTGCACCCTCAAGGGAAAAACCGGCCCGGTCGTGGAAAAAAGCTTGCAGCGTTATCTCGAACGCTTTGAACTGTGGGCGCGGCGCGACGATACCGTCGAATCGCTCTCCAAAGGCAACCAGCAAAAAGCCCAGCTCGCCGGGGTGCTGGCCTTCGATCCCGACCTGATCATCCTCGATGAGCCGATGAGCGGGCTTGATCCGGTTAATGTCATCCTCGTGCGCAATCTACTCGCGGAATTAAAATCTGCGGGCAAGACGCTGCTGGTGTCCACGCACATGATGGATGAAGCGGAACGGCTGTGCGACACCATCACCCTCATCCACCAGGGAAAAACCGTGCTGTCCGGCCCGCTGACGAAAGTGAAGAAGGATTTCGGCGGTGCCAAGATCGAACTCGAATACGGCGGCGACGGCACCTTCCTGCAATCGCTGCCAGGTGTTGCCGCGGCGAAGTTTGAAAAGGGCCGGGCGACGCTGAGCCTCCAGGATCAACAGCCGCCCGAGGCGATTTTGAGCGCTGCATTTGGAAAGCTTGAGGTGCACCGCTTCGAATACGGCTACGCCAGCCTCGAGGAAATTTTCATCAAGACCGTGGGCGCGGACACCATTCCCGCAGCGGCTGCATGAAAGGCTTCAGTTCAAGAACGGCAATGATCTGCACTCCCGAGGAATCGCAATGCGTCTGAATAAAATATCCACCATTCTCAAGCGCGAGTATCTGCTGGTCACTCGCAAAAAACTGTTCTGGATCGTCTCCATCGCCGGCCCGCTGGCTTATCTGCTGTTGATGGTGGGCGTTGGGTTCATGGTCGGCGGCGCGCAAAAGGGGCAGAGGATCCGCATCTATGACGGCGCCGGGCTGGGCGACGGCATGCGCGAAGAGATGGCTAAGCAGAGCCTCACGGTTGAAGTGCTGCCCTATCAATCCGCATCCACCCCCACCGCGGCCCTCGAAAACCGGGAAGTGGACGCGATCATCGTCATTCCGCCCGAGCTGAAATCCGAGCCGGCGGACGCGCCCGCTGAGGCGAAAGCCGAAACCCATCCGGCCGCGAATGCCGATATCCAGCCGGCCGCGAAAGCCGGGGAACATCCCGCTGGCAAAGCTGCGGAAGCGGGACCCCATGCCGTGATCTACACCCGCAAGGGCGGCAACATGCAGGTGCTTGAAATCGTGTCACACACGATCAACACCCAGCTGCGCGCCCTTTGGCTTTCCGGCCGGGGGCTCGATGCGGCTGCGGTCAAGACGGTATTCGGAAAACAGGTTGAGATCACGCAGAAGACGGTGCTCGCCGGCGGGAAGATCGAAACGGGCAGCCAGCTCGGCGGCATCATCATCTGCATCTTTTCACTGATGCTGCTGACCGTTCCCAGCCTGATCTGGGGCATGGAACTGATGCGTTCGATTATCGAGGAAAAAAACCAGCGCATCGTCGAGATCCTCATCTCCTCGCTCACCCCCTTCGAACTTCTTACGGGTAAATTGCTGGGCATCGGCCTGGTCGGGCTCACCCAGCTCGGCATCTGGCTGGTGCTCTTCGCCGGCATCTCCATCGCCGGTTTGTCCGCGCTTCCCCTGGAAGTCACGGAGAAACTCAACCTGGGCAATCTCCTGCACCCGATGATGTTGCCGGTCCTGCTGATCTTTTTCGTCCTCGCCTTCCTGATGTATTCTCTGCCCTTCGCCGCGGTGGGCAGCGCGGTCAACAGCGAAAAAGAGGCGCAGCAGTTCGTCACCCCGATCTCGCTCCTGATGATGCTGCCCATGATGATGCTGAGCGCCATCATCATCGCGCCCGACGCCCCCCGCGTGGTGTGGATGTCGATGATCCCGATCTATTCCCCGGCGCTGCTCATGATGCGTTACGCGCTGGGCACGCTGCCCTGGTGGCAGGGCGTAATCGGCATCACCCTCACGCTGCTCACGCTCTATTTTTCCCTGCGCATCTGCTCCAAGATCTACCGCGTCGGCATCCTCATGTATGGCCAGAAACCCAGCCTCGCGGAAATCGTGAAGTGGATTGGCAGGGCGTGAGGTGGCGCATGACCCGCTAGACTTTCCCGGTGGCGTCATCTCTCACCCTCCCCGCCTCTGCACCACTTGCGGAATTAGCCGCCGGGCGAATTCCCTCCGGGAAACTGCTGACCCGCGCGGAACTGCGAACGGCTTACTCGACCGCGGCGTGTCTTTACAAGGTGATGCCGGCCGCCGTCGCCTATCCGACCGATGCGGAAAATTTACGGGAGTTACTGCAACAAGCGAACTCCCGCGGCCTCGCTGTCACCGCGCGCGGTGGCGGTTCGGGATTGGTGGGCAATGCGCTGGGGCGCGGGGTGATCTTCGATTGCCGCGGGGCGATGCGGAAAATCCTCAGGATTGATGAAGCAGCAAAAACCGCGACGGTCGAGCCGGGGATTTTTCTGGGGGAATTGAACAGGGAACTGGAAAAATTCGGGCTGTGGTTTCCGGTGGAGCCCTCATCGAGTGATTACGCGACGGTGGGCGGGCTGGTGGCGAACAATGCAGGCGGGGCGCGCTCGGTGAAATACGGGTCGGTGGTGCATCAACTGCGCGCGGTTGAAGGGTTGTTCGCCGACGGCACGCCGTTTCTGTGGGATCTCATTTCCGGATTGAAAACCAGCACCGCGTGGAATAAGCGCATCGCGGCCCTGGCGCAACGATTGCAAACCGAATTACCGAAAATGAAACTGCCGCAGGTGGCCAAGATTTCCACCGGATACCGGCTGGAAGCGCTCGGGGAATTTTCAGAAAAGAATCTCGGCGGCCTCATGCCGCTGCTCGCCGGCTCGGAGGGAACCCTCGCGCTGTTCACCTCCATCACCCTGCGCGTGGTCAAAAAGCCGGCGGCCAGAAGAACCGCGCTTTTGGTGCTTGACTCGCTCGCTGCCGCGGCGCGCGCCGTGCCGCCGCTGCTCATCCATCGCCCCGCCGCCATCGAACTCCTTGATGAAACGGCGATCCGGCTGGCGCTTGAGTTCGATCCCGGACTCGCCCGCCACTTTCGCGGCGATGAAGCCGCGGCGCTGCTGGTGGAATGCGAGGGGGATTCCGGCTTTACAGCCGGCGACGCGCTGCGTGACGCGGTGGCGGAGCTGGCCACTGCGGGCATTCCCGCGCGCGCCAACCTCGCGCTTGACGCGGACAAATCGGAAGCGCTGTGGAATCTGCGCAAGATCACCTCGCCCCTGGTGCATGCCGGCCACGGCCACAAGAAAGGCTTGCGCTTTATCGAGGACGGCGTGGTGACAGCTGCGAAAGTTCCCGATTTCATTCTCGGGGTCAAGGCGCTGTGCAAAAAACAGCAAACCGCCGCCGTCTTCTTCGGCCACATCGGCTCGGGCAACATCCACATCAATCCCTTCCTCGATCCCCACTCGCGGGCCGATCGCGAGCGGATGCAGTTCATCTATGACGGCTTCAGCGATCTGGTCGAATCATTGGGCGGCGCCCTCAGCGGCGAGCACGGCGACGGCCGCCTGCGCACCGTCGCCTGGACAGAGCGCAATCCCAAGCTCGCCGCCGTCTACCGCGAAATCAAAACCGCCTTCGACCCCGGCAACCGCCTCAACCCCGGCATCAAAGTCCCGCCCGCCGACGAGGCCCTCGCCAAAATGAAATATCGCAAAACCCGGAAGTAGGATTGCCGCCGCGCTTTCTATAATTCCTGCATGAGTGAATCACTGGAAGCCCTGTGCGCGGCGGCGCTGGAATCGGCACGCAAGGCCGGCGCGGATTACGCGGATGCGCGCGCGGGCGTGGCGCGCGAAGAATCAATCGCCACCGCCGATGAAGCCGTGGAATCGCTCGATGCCGGCGAATCGGCGGGCATTGGCGTGCGGGTTTTGAAAGACGGCTTTTGGGGATTTGCGGGATGCGACCGGCTGAATCCTGCCGCCGCCGCGGCGCTGGCCGTGCCCGCGCTGGCGGCGGCCGCGGCGGCGCGTACGGCGGGCGGCGAGCGTTCGCCCTTCACCCCGGCTCCGCCCGCGACCGGCCGCTGGGAATCACCCGCCGCCATTGATCCCTTCAGCGTGCCGCGTGAGAAGAAACTGGAACTGCTGTTCACCGCCGCCCGCGCCATGCGCGGCGCGGCCAAAATCAGCCGAGCCAAGGGCAATCTCTATGCCGCGCGCGAGACAAAATTCTTCGCCTCCACTGCCGGCCATGCCCTGGAGCAGATCCGCACGGTGACGGGCGGCGGCATCGTGGCGCTCGCGTCGGGTGACGGCGAATACCAGACCCGTTCCTACCCCTCTTCTTTTCGCGGAAATTTCGCGGCGGCGGGCTGGGAATTCATCGAGGCGTTGAAACTGGTCGAGGCTGCGCCGCGCTGCGCGGAAGAGGCGGTTGCGCTGGTCGGCGCGGCCGCCTGTCCCCGCCTGGACGGGACGACGCTGATCCTGGGTTCGTCGCAACTGGCGCTGCAGGTGCACGAAAGCTGTGGCCACGCCACCGAACTCGATCGCGCGCTCGGCTGGGAAGTCTCGCTGGCGGGATCGTCCTTCCTGACGCCTGACAAGCGCGGGCATTTCCGCTACGGTTCGCCCCTGGTTAATCTCACCGCCGATTCGACGCTGGCGGGTTCGATCGGGTCGTTCGGCTGGGATGACGAAGGCACAGCGGCGCGGCGCACCCCGCTGGTGCGCGAGGGGATTTTCGTGGATTACCTCAGCAACATCGAGACCGCCGCGCAAACCGGCTTTCGCAATTCCGGCTGCATGCGCGCCGAAAACATGGCCCATCTCCCCATCATCCGCATGATCAATGTCTCGCTGGAGCCCGGCCAGGCCGGCACCCTGGCCGATCTCATCGCCGACACCAAAGACGGCATTTTCATTGACTCCAACCGCAGCTGGTCCATTGATGACCGGCGGGTGAATTTCCAGTTCTCGTGCGAATATGCGCGCCGGATCGAGAACGGCAAACTCACCAGGCTCTATAAAAATCCGCTCTACACCGGCATCACCCCGAAATTCTGGGGCGGGCTGGATGCCATTTGCGGTCCTTCGGAGTGGAAATTGTGGGGGCTGCCGAACTGCGGCAAGGGCGATCCGATGCAAGCCATGGGCGTGGGACACGGCGCCGCGCCGGCGCGCTTTCGCGGCGTGGATGTGAGGTCGGCTAAATGAGCGCTGCCGAAATTCTTTCCCCCACAGAAACGCAATTTCTCGACGCGGTATCACGCGCGCTGGAAAACGCGCCGGCAGACGACGCCCGCGCGCTTTACACCGCCGATCTTGAAAGCGTCTCTCGCTTCGCGCTGAACCGGCTGCATCAGGGCGTTGAACGGCACACCTCCTCGCTGACGATTGAAGTGGCGGTGGGGAAAAAGTTGGGCCGGGTCAGCGCCGATGGTGCGACGGTGGAACAGATTCCGGCGTTGTTCGCGCAGGCAGCGGACATGGCCCGCACCGCGCCGGACACGAAGGAATTCGCCGGCTTCTATCGGCCGCCGGAATCAGCGCCCTTTGATGATTGCCCGCCTGCAACGGCAGCCTATAACGCGATGGCGCGCGCCGCGCAGCTCGCCCCGGCCTTTCAGTCTGCGGCCAAACAGGGATTCACCTTCGCCGGCAGCGCCGGCACCCGGCAGGCCACCATCGTGGTGCTCACGCGCGGCGGCGGCCGGCGCATCGGGCGGCGGGCCAGCGCGGATGCGCGGCTTTTTGCGGTGGATGGAACGGTCTCGGGATTCGCCGGCCGCACTACAGGCGACGCCGCCACGCTCGGCGTTGATCAGCTGGCTCAACTTTCGCTCTCCCGCGCGGCGCGCGGACGCAACCCCGTCAGCCTGTCGCCGGGGAAATACCCCGTGGTGCTGATGCCGCACGCGGTGGCGGAGCTCATCGAATGGTTCTCCTCGATTGCGGCGAACGCCAGCGCGGTGGAGGACGGCATGAGCGTGATCGCCGCACGGCCCGGACAAGACATCACGGGAAAATCTTTCACCCTGCGCGACGACTCACGCGACCCGGCCGGCCTGCCCTTCCCGTTTGATTTTGAAGGGCGTGACCGCAGCGCCGTCACTTTCGTTGACGCGGGCGTCGCGGGAAAAACCGTGAACGACACGCTGTCGGCGGCGCGCCTCAAACAAGAACCCACCGGCCACGCCTTCATGCCCGGCGGCGAAGGCGGCGGCACGCCGCTGCACATGTTCATGTCTCCGGGCACCGCGAGCGAAGAGCAGTTGATCGCGTCTATAGAGCGCGGTATTTATGTCACGAAATTCCACTATGTCAACGGCTTTCTCGATCCCCATCAGGCGGTGATGACCGGCCTCACCCGCGACGGCGCGTTTCTGATCGAGAACGGCAAGCTCGGCCGCGGCATCGAAAACCTGCGCTTCACGCAGAGCCTGCTCGAAGCCGGCCGCAATATTCGCGCGGTCTCCTTATTCCGTGAGACGGTTCCCGCCTGGTGGTCGTCGCTGGGAAGTTTCACCGTGCCGGCGCTCTGCATCGACGATTTCACCTTCACGGGTTCCGCGAGCGACACCGCGATTTGACTCCCGCTGTCATGCGCGATGACGAATTTGGAGGGCTGAAGGAGCGCATTGCCAGACTGGAGGGCGAGCTGGTCGCTGCGCGTGCCGAGGCGGCGGGGCTCGCGGCGCTGCTTGCCCAGGAGCGGCGGCTCAGCGACCAGGCGCTGCACGACGAACTCACCGGACTGCCCAACCGCCAGCTCTTGCAGCAGCGGTTGCGCCTGGCGCTGGAGTCGGCAGCGCGAGACGGGCACAAAGTTGCGATCGGACTCGCTGACCTCGATCATTTCAAGGTGATCAACGAAACTCTCGGGCCGCTGGCGGGTGACAGCCTGCTGCGTGAATTCGCGGCCCGTCTGCTCTCCTTTTTGCGCGGCGGCGTCACCGTTGGGCGTTGGGGCGGCGACGAATTCGCGGTGCTGCTGCCGGTGGCGGGCGGCCTGGGCGACGCGCTCGCACTGGGCGAGGCGCTGGTGGAATCCACGCGCGAACCCTTCATTGCAGCCGGGTGCGACATTTACGCCGGCTGCTCCGTCGGCCTCGCAATATATCCGGATCATGGCGAAAACGCCGATGCGCTGCTGGCGCGGGCGGAGTCGGCGCTCGCGCACGCCAAGCGTCAGGGGCGAAATCAGGCTCGCAGCGCGGCAGAGTTGCCTCAGGGCGGCCCGTCAGCCGCACCGCTGCGGGTGCAGGCCAAACTGCACGAAGCGGTGCGCGGACGGCGGGTGCGCATCCATCTGCAGCCGCTCATCGCCGCCGCCAGCGGGCGCACGGCGGGGGTGGAAGCGCTGGCGCGCTGGCACGATCCCGAACTCGGCTGGATCTCCCCTGCGGAATTCATTCCCATGGCGGAAGCCTATGGACTCATCGCGGAACTCGGTGAGCAGATCATCATCCAGGGATTGGACTGGCTGCGCGATTGGAATGCCGCCGGTCACGCGCCGCTGCGCCTGTCGCTCAATCTCTCGCAGCGCCAGCTTTACTCCCCCACATTCGCGGCCGAGATTGCGCACCTCGTCATGCAACGCGGCCTGAACACGGCACAAATCATGTTGGAGGTCACCGAATCGGTGGCGATGGGCGATGTCGCCGGTGCCCCGGCTCGCCTCCGGACGCTCGCGGCGGCCGGCTTCAAGCTGGCGATGGATGACTTCGGCACCGGCTATTCATCACTGTCGCAATTGGATCAAATGCCGCTGAGCGAGATCAAAATCGATATTTCTTTCGTGCGCCGCCTCGGCACCCCGGACGGACAGCGCATGGTGCGCGCGATAATCGAAATGGGTCGCGCGCTCAATCTGGAAGTGGTGGCCGAAGGGGTTGAGGATGCGGCGGCCGCTCGCCTGCTGACCGAAATGGGCGCAGACACACTGCAGGGTTACCACTTCAGCCGTCCACTGGCACCCGAAGCATTGCCCGGATTTATCGCGAAATCATCCGGCGCCAGCCCGGGTTAGGGGCCGCAACGAAATAACAGTAGCAAAGATGACTGCCGAGTCGCCCGAATGGCGAGGCGGGAGGAGCGCGCATGCCCGAAGGCATGTAAGCGACGAGCAACGAAGCCAGTCGGGATGAATCGGCAGGCAGACTGCTACGGTAATTTCGTTGCGGCCCCTTAGCACGGCTTAGTTCGCCGGCGCGGCCATGGGCAAATCAAGGCCGAGCCGCCCGGCGTGGAACTGCAGTTTTCCGCGCAGCGCGCTGACATTGCCGGTGCAGCGATCCAGGACATCGGCGTTCAGCAGCAGCATGTAGCCCTCGTCCGTGCGCGCCAGAACCACGGGCAGCACCGCCCCGGCGGCATCGCGCATCGCCGGGACCAGCTCATCGCGGTGGCGGTAATCCACCGGCACGCCCAGCTCTGCGCGGCAGTTCTTCATTTCCGCTTTTTCACCCATCAGGCCGTGGGTGATGCTGCACAGACTGCAGCCCTTGAGTTTCAGGACTTTGCTGATGCTGTCCTTGATCACCGCCATCGCGCCTTGATCGGCGGCGAAGATGAAAATCAGTTCACGCACCGGCCGGGAAGAAGATTGTTCTGACATGCACCTGTTAACTCGCGACGGCTCCGGTTTATTCCGCGGTGTTCCGTGTGGCCCTTCCCCGTTATAATTCAGCCGATGAAAAGCAAACCGCGAGACAGCGAAACCGGCCGGCTGCCCGGTGACGAAGGCAAACCTGATCTGCGCATCGATACGCAGCGGGTGCTCAAGCTCACCACGCAATTTCTCCAAACCGCTGTGCGCCGAGCCCGGCTCAAGGGCGTGGTGGTCGGACTGTCGGGCGGCGTTGATTCCGCGCTCGCTGCGGCGCTGGCGGTGCGTGCCCTGGGCAAGGCGGCGGTGTTTCCGATTTACCTCCCCTCCCCCGCATCGTCTTCACAGAGCGGTAAGGACGCGGCAGCGGTGGCGAAATTTCTCGGGCTGACGTTGCGGGAAATTTCCATCGCGCCGGTGGTTTCCGGCTACTTGGAGACGCTGCCGGATGGCGTCAATAAGCTCGCCAAATTGCGGCGCGGCAATTTCCAAGCCCGAGCACGCATGAGCGTATTGTTCGATTGCGCCATGGAGAAAGGCTGCGGCGTCTTGGGCACCTCCAACAAGACCGAACTGATGCTGGGTTATGGCACCTGGCACGGCGACATGGCCTGCTCCTTCAATCCGCTGGGCGATTTGTACAAAACCCAGATTTGGCAACTGGCCCGCCATCTCGACCTGCCGGCCGCCGTGATTGACAAAGCCCCCACCGCCGATCTCTGGGCCGGGCAGACCGATGAATCCGAGTTGGGCCTGACCTACCGCACAGCCGACGAAATCCTCGCACTCTATGTGGATGCCGGCCTCGACCCGAACGAACTGTCGGGCCGCGGCTATCGCCAGTCCGTCGTCGATCGCGTGTTGAAACTCCACGCCCATTCCCACTTCAAGCGCAACCTACCGCTCATCTGCAAACTCTCCCGGCGCACCATTGGCATTGATTATTTATATCCGGCAGATTGGCAGGGGGAGTGAACAAACTATGAGTGATTAACGATGTGCGATTTATCGTTTCGCTCTTATCGTTTTCACCTACATATACATCCCGCCATTCACGGACAGCACTTGCCCCGTAATGTATGACGCCGCATCGGAAGCGAGGAAGCTGACTGCAGCCGCGATGTCTTGCGGGGTGCCGAGGCGCTGCAAGGGAACGAGCGACAACATGGCATTGCGCTGATCGTCGGTGAGGCCGTGGGTCATCGGGGTTTCGATGTAGCCGGGGGTCACGGCGTTGACCGTGATCTGGCGGCCGCCCAGTTCGCGCGCCAGGGATTTGGTGAAGCCCAGCAGCCCCGCCTTGGCGCTGCAGTAGTTGGTCTGGCCGGGATTGCCCATCTGCCCGACCACCGACGAAATATTGATAATCCGGCCGCCCTGTTTGGCCTTGAGCATCGCCTTCATGACCGGATGGGTGAGGTAGAAAACTCCGGTGAGGTTGGTGTCAATGACCTCCGACCAGTCCTCCGGCTTCATCATCAGCATCAGCTTGTCTTTGGTGATGCCGGCGTTGTTGACGAGGATGTCGATCCGCGAATCCTCAGCAAGAATTGTCTTGACGCAGGCTTCGGCCGAGTCGCGCGCTTTGCTTTCGAGCGCGGCGGATTTCAGTTTCAACCCTTCCGCGATGAACGGCGCCGCCGCCTGTTCCATTTTTTCTTTCGTGCGCGAAGTGCCCCAAACGGTGGCGCCGGCGCGCGCCAATCCTTCCGCGATGGCGAGGCCGATGCCCTGGCTGGCGCCGGAGACGAGTGCGACTTTTCCGTTCAGGTTCATGGCGGACTCCGGTAATGAAGGCGTTGCGGGGATAGGTCAGCTTCTGGAAATAACCGGCTGCTAATTAACTGCGGGCTGAAAGATTTCCAGGGAAAATGATTCGCCCTTGCCCTGATGCAGGGTGAGCAGCGCCACCCGGTCGCCTGCCGTCGCGACGCCGTAGATTCGCCCCTCCGGGCGGAAATCCATCAGCACCACCGGCGCACTGCCGCTGCGCAGCCAGAATAAACGGCGGCCTTCCTGCACCGCCAGCAGCAGGCCGTCGCGCCAGGGGGCGGTGAAAAGACGGCCGCGCTGGCCGGCGTCGATGAGCGCAAATTGAAATCCGCTGTGGCCGCTGTAGCCGCGAATGAGTCCGTCCTCATTGAACACCCAGACGGAGGTGCCCAGCCCGAAAGCCTGCTGCGGCGGCACCGTGACCTTGCG
>JAYVQF010000323.1:0-3827 GCA_043777195.1 Thermoanaerobaculia bacterium | reverse complement strand
ATAAAGAGCGGCATGAGGAGCGGCAACAGAATCGCGGCCGCGGCCCCGCCGCCGCGGGATTCGCGGGCGGCGAGGGAAAGAATCAGGCCGAGGCCGGCGTAGCCCGATGCACCCAGAAGAATTAACACGCCGCTCAGCGCCCACTGTACGGGAGAGAGCGAGCCGCTGAACAGCAGAGCGCCGGCGGCAAGCGTGACCAGGCCGCAGGCGGACAAGAGCGCGGTGGCCACGAGCCATTTGCCCAGCAGCAGCGCGGCGCGATCGGCCGCGATCAGGGCGAGGCCCGGCATCAGACCGAGATTTTCTTCCCGCTCGAAATTGCCCAGCACCAGCGAGGCGCCCGCGAAAAAAACCGCGCTCCACACCAGCGCCGGGCCGCCGCGCGCGAATTCCACCGAGCGGCCGAAACTGAATTGATAGATGAGCAGCACCCCGAGCGCCATCAGCAGGGTGCGCACGATCCCCTCGCGGCCGCGCAGCTCCACCCGGACTTCACGCACGGCCACCGCGCGGGCGGCGGCGAGGAAGGGGATGGCGGGCGAGTTCACGCCACAAAAGTCTGCCGGCGCCAGCGCAGGTAGCGCAGGTAATTGTCGAGGGCGTCGGGATTCTGGATGTGGATGGTGTCGCCTTCGCGGCGGATGATCTTGGCCTGGACCAGTGTCGCCAGCGCTTCGCGGGCGAAGTCTTCGCTGACGCCGGCCGCGGATGCGACATACCGCTCCGTCATGTCGAGGTGAATTTCCAGGCCGCTGTCGGACATCTCGCCGCGCGCTTCAGCGATCATGGTGAGCGCGTGCACGACGCGCGAGGTGTCGTCCTTGAAGAGCAGGGTGCCGATCTGGCGGTCGGCCTCGCGCAGCCGCTCCGACATCTTCTTGAGCATGCGCGCACCCAATTCGGGCTGACGGCTGAGGAGCTGCTCGAACGCGGCGCCGTGGATAGCGATGACTTCGCAATCTTCCCGCGCCCGCGCGCTGGCGGAGCGGGGCATGCCCTCCAGCAGCGACATCTCGCCAAAAAAGTCCCCCTGCCCCAGCACTTGCAGGACTTTTTCCATGTCATGCACTTTTTTGACGATCTCGATGCTGCCGCGGGTGACCACGAACATTTCGGTGCCGATCGCGCCCTCTTCGAACAGCGTTTCTCCGGCACGGAATTTGAGCGTCAACTTTTGCGCGGGAGTGGACATGGGGGGATTATAGTCACGAACTGATCAACTTTCCGCCATTGCGGTACAGCAGCGCCTCCGCCGCCTCGGGCGGCACGGGCCGGCTCAGGTAAAACCCCTGCACCATGTGGCAGCGCTGGGCGCGCAGAAAATCCAGTTGCGCGGCGGTTTCCACCCCTTCGGCGACCACCTGCAGATTGAGACTGCGGGCCATGGCGATGACTGCGGTGGTGATGGCGGCGTCATCCGGATCCACGGTGAGATCGCGGATGAATGACTGGTCAATTTTTACGATGTCCACCGGCAACCGCTTGAGATAACTGAGCGAGGAGTATCCGGTGCCGAAATCATCAATGGCGATGCGGCAGCCGGCGGCCTTGAGTTCGCGCAGCGTCGCTGCGGCGGCGTCGATATTCTGCATCGCGCTCGATTCGGTGATTTCCAGAATGATCGCGCCGGGCCCCAATCCCGCCGCATCCATCGCTTCGCGCATCATCGCCACGAGTCCGGGCTGCTGGAATTGCCGCGCGGACAGATTCATGGAAACACTGAGCGGCAGGCCGGCGCGCCGGCGCCAGTCGCGGATCTGCTTCGCCGCCTCGGTGGCGAGCCACGGCCCCATGCTCAGCGTGAAGCCGGTGGCCTCGGCGAGGGCGATGAACTGGCCCGGCAGCAGAAGTCCCTGCTCGGGGTGATGCCAGCGCACCAGCGCCTCAAAGCTTGCAATCATTCCGGTTTCCGTGGAGACCACGGGCTGGTAAAAAAGCTGCAATTCCCCTGCGGCGAGCGCCTTGTGCATCTGGCTTTCCAGGGCGAGATTCGCGAGATTCTGCGCGGTGAAGGCCGGCGTATAAAGGTCCGCCGTATCGCGCCCCTTTTCCTTGGCGCGATACATGGCGGCGTCCGCGTTTTTGATGAGCACTTCCACATCTTCACCGTCATCCGGGAAGACGCTGATGCCGATGCTGATGGTGGCGTACAGTTCCCGGTCATTCACCTGAAAAGGGGCCTTCATGGCGTTGAGCACCCGGCGGGCGATGGCCATGGCATCCTCCGCACCGGCGACATTGGGCAGGATGACGAGGAATTCGTCGCCGCCCAGACGGCCGTAAATATCCCCCTGGCGCAGGGCGGTGCCGATGCGCGCGGCTGATTGCGAGAGCAGTGAATCGCCGGCGCTGTGCCCCAGGCTGTCATTCACGGTTTTGAAGCGGTCAAGATCCATGAACAGCACCGCCAGGTGCTCCTGATTGATTCGGGCCGCGCGCAGCGCCTGTTCCAGCAGCATGCCCAGCCGGAAGCGATTGGGCAATTCGGTGAGCGGATCCTGGAAGGCGAGGGTTTCAATTTGCTGTTGATGGCGCCGCCTCTCGGTGATGTCGATATAACGCACCAGCAGATGCGGGCGCCCTTCGATGGTGATTCCGGAACCACGCACCTCGACATCGATGGGCGTGGCGTCTTTGCGCAGCCGCACCGTGGTGAGATCCACGACCTCGCCGGCATAACTGCGCGCGGTGTTTTCGCGCGCGTGCTCCAGCTGCGCGACCGGCACCAGCACTTCATCCGCATCGCTGCCGCGTATTTCCTCCAGGGTGAACCCGAAGAGCTGGGTGAAGGAATGATTCAGGTGGGTCACCCGGCGATTTTCATCCAGGATCAAAAACGCGTCTGCCGCAGCCTCGAACACGGTTTGATAGAGCTGCTCGCGCTCCTGGAGATTCGCCTGGGCTGCAACCAGCAGCGTGACATCGCGGGCCGTGATGATGCTCGCCGCGCGCCCCATGAAATTGAGGCTGTGCGCGGTGACATTCGCCCACAGCCCGCTGCCGTCCTTGCGCCGGTGGCGGAACTGCTGCGGCGTTCCCCCGTCCTGTTCGATGCGCTGGAGGTTTTTTTCGAGCTCCGGCAGATCTTCTGGAAAACGCAAATCGCGCAGCGTCAGGGCCAGAAATTCGGCCTCGCTCCAGCCGTACCGGGCCAGGGCGGTCTGGTTGACCGCGAGGAATTGCAGGGTTTCCCGGTCAAAGACCCACATGGCTTCAGGGCTGGCCTCGAATAGCAGCCGGTATTTGCTTTCGCTGTCCTGCAGGGTTTCAAGAATCCGTTGTCTCACCGAATCGTCGCGGATCTGCAGCGCCAGATAATCCTGACCTTGCAGCCGCACCCAACCTGCGCTGGCCTGCAATTCCAGGGCCTCGCCCTGCCCATCCTTGAAGGGCACGGTGCCGAGGCGCAGCCGTACTCCCTGGGGCGCGTCGTTCAAGGCGGCATGCAGCACTTCGCGATCCAAATAAATCAGTTCAGCCAGCATTTTCCCGGTCAACGCCTCGACGCTATGGCCGAGCAGCAGGGCCGCGCCGGGATCCGACCCCGCCACCCGCCAGGGGCCTGGTTGTAACAGCAAGGTTCCTTCGGGCGCATTCACCAGCGAGAGCGCTATGTCGTCCGGCACAGGCGCAGCGCGCACGCCTGAATCGCCGCTGATGCGGTTGATCAGGAGTTCTTTCTGCGGCGCAACCACACGCTGCAGTTTGCTGGTGATGCGGGTCGGATCGGGCTTGGTCATGAGGGCGGCGAACCGAGAGATATTACCCCGCTCGCAAGGGGCATACCGCGCAGTAATTTGCGGACGGATTTCCCGGTGAGATCCTTA
>JAYVQF010000322.1:0-15202 GCA_043777195.1 Thermoanaerobaculia bacterium | reverse complement strand
TGCGCAATCTCTGCGCGGAAGGAAAACTTCAGCAGGGTGCGGGCGACGCCTGGAATAGCGACCGCTGGTTCACCGCGCTGCATGCCGGCGGCGGCGATTCGCTGACCGGCGCGGCGCTGAGCGGCGCGGTGCGCGAGGCGGTCGGGCGGCAGATCGCACTGCTCTCCGCCGACGACCGCGAGCGACTGGCCATCGCGGCGCTGACCGGCCCGCGCTTTCAATTCTCCTGGTGGCAGGCGGCGGCGGGGGTTTCGGAAGATGAACTGCTCGATAGCGCCGATCGGGCAATCAAGGCGGGGCAACTCGTCGAATGCGGCCGCGACGCGCTGCAATTCCGCCACGAACTGCTGCGCGCGGCGCTGGTGGGCGAACTCTCGGGCCTGCGCAAGCGGCGGCTGCACGGGCGAATTCTTGCGGCGATCGCGGCCGAGGGACGGGAGACCGAACATTGCGAACTGCTTGCGCATCACGCCATCGAGGCGGGCGATGCGGAAGCGGCGGCTCGTTACGGTCATCTGGCCGGTCAGCGCCTGGGCGAATTGGGGCTTGCCCACAATGTGGTCACCCTGCTCGATCGCGTCGCGGCGCTTTTCCCCCCGGAAAATCCGATGCCGCCCGCGGTACGGCTCGCGCACGATGGCCTGCTCTGCTCAATGCATTCCTTTGTCGGCGAATGCCGTCAGGCCGTGGCCTTGGCGCGTGGTGTGGTCGCGCTGGCGCGGGAGCTCAGCGATACCAAGGCGGAACAGAATGGCTGGCTGCGCGCCGCCTCGGCCCTGCGTTCGCTCGGCGAGATCGCGGAGATGAAAGCCGCGGCACATGCGGCGCTGGCTCTGGCGGAGGCGCGCGGCGACCGCATCGCCGCCAGCCAGGCGCAGCGCTGGCTGGGCGAAGCGCTGACCAACGCCGGGGATTTTTCCGGCGCCCGAGAATGGCTGGAAAAATCTGCAGCCGGCGCGCTTGCCGTCGGCGATGAGCTGCGCTATGGCACCGTGCTGGGTGCGCTCGGCGTGCTGCACTTTCAGACCGGCGACATCGCCCGGGCCGTGGAGAAATTCGAGGAAGCGCGGGCGGTGTGCGAGCGCTGCGGCAACCAGGCGGGGCTGGCGGTCTATGCCGGCAATCTCGGCGAGCTCAACCTCTGCCTGGGGAGGCTGCCCGCCGCAGAGGCGATGCTGCTCGAAGCCGCCGACCGCAACCGGGCGATCGGCCAGGCGCTGGCGCTGCAGGACAATCGCAACAATCTCGGCGCGCTGCTCCTGCTGCGCGGTGAATTCGCGCGCGCGGATGAAATTCTGGGCGAGGCGCTGACTGTTGTCACCCGCGAAGGGCTGACGGAAATCGAAGCCGACACCCGCTTTCATCTTGGCCGGCTGCGCCTGGCGCAGGGCGAGCCTGCGGCGGCGGCTGATGAAGTGGCGCGCATGGCGGAAATCGCCGCGCTGACCGGGCAGCAGCCCATCGCCGCGCGGGCCGAGTCATTGCGCGCCGAAGTTTGTATGGCGCTGGGGGACGCGGAGTCCGCCCTGCGGTCGGCCGAAGCCGCGCTGGCGCTGTGCGGCGTCGATGCGTCGTCCGCCCGCATTCGCGCGCTCGCTCTGCACGCGGCCGCGCAGGCGGCGATGGGCGGCGGCGCTGGCCGGGAATCCATGGATGAGGCGGCCGCGCTCGCGGAAAAATCACAGAATCGGGTCTTGCAACTATTTGTGCAATTGCAACACGCGCGCGCACTGGGCTTTGCGGGCCATGCGGCCGAAGCCCGCGCGGCGGCGCTGGCCCTAGCCGCGGAAGCCGGCGCACTCGGCTGCGTTCACCCGGCTCATGAGGCGGCGGCTCTCGCCGCGCAGGAACAGCAATGAAAAAAAAATCGCCCACCCTCTGTATCATCGGCCTCGGCCTGATCGGCGGCTCGCTGGCGCGCGTGCTCAAGGCGAAGCGCTGGCGGGGGAAGATCATCGGGGTGAGCGGCGCGGCGGCACAGCGTACGGCGCGGCGGCGGGGCTGGATTGATGACGGTTTCAGCTATGAAAATCTGAGCGACGCCGCCGCGCAAAGTGATCTCATCATGCTGTGCGTGCCCATTGGCCGGATTCTGGAATTGTTGCCGGAAGTTTTGCGCAGCGCAAAGCCCGGCGCTATTGTGAGTGATGTGGGCGGCACCAAAGTGGCCATTGAAAAACTGGCGCGCCGTCATCAACGGGCAGGCATCCGTTTCATCGGCGGCCATCCCATCGCGGGCACCGAGCGGCGGGGCGTTGCCGCGGCGGAGGAAAAGTTATTTTCGGGAAGGCCCTGGATTGTCATCGCACCGGCAAAAACAACGCCCGCGCTGCTGCTGCAAATCATCCGCCATACCGGGGCGAAGCCCGCGCATCTCACCGCCGCCCGGCATGACGCCATCTACGCCCGCGTTTCCCACTTGCCGCACCTGATCGCCTTTACGCTGATGAATCAATGGCCGGAAGCAAAAGTAAAAGCCCTGGCCCCTTACGCTGGCCCGACTTTTTACGGCATGACCCGCGTGGCTGCTTCCCCGGCGGAAAATTGGGCCGATACCGTGCGTACGCAGTCTGCGCTTGCTGTCGCGATCCGTGAATTCGAAGCCGCCTGGAAAAAAATGAAGGGCGCGTTGAAGAAAAACGGCGGCCGGGAATTCTTTGCCGAAGCGGCGGGAAAACGGAAGCTGCTGCCCGACTGAAAGACGTCTATTCCCAGCGCGCGGCGGAATAGCCCGGATGAAAAATCCGGTAAATCGCCTGGCCGAGAATCTGCCGCCCCCATTTGAAGGGCGAATAAATACGAATGAAATTGAGGACTTCGGCCAGCATCTTCAAGCGATGTTTCCAGGGCAATATTTTCAGCGCTGCGCGGAAATCGGCCTCGTGCGGACGGGCGAAAGCGATCCTGAGCGGGTTCCACTGGTCGGAGCAGCGGCGCACTTCCGAGGCGATCATGGTGCGATACATTTCTTGAACCGGCTTGTTGCGCTGCAGCGCCTCGACTGCGGCCTCGCCGGCGATGGCCCCCGAATGCAGCGCGACGCTCATCCCTTCCGCCATCATGTTGAGAAACCCCGCCGCCTGGCCGGTGATGAGGACATTGCCCTTGCCGAAGATGTAGCGGTTGATCAATGACGGCCCGAAGTTTTCCACGCAGCCCTCAGGCTCAAGCGGAGGGCCTAGCTTCACGCCGTGCCGGTTCGCCAGATAGTCCACAACATTTTGATGATGCCGGTTGAAGTCGCCGCCCTTGGGAAAGCCGACACCGACGATCTGCCGGCCGTCTCGTGCGTGGCTCCAGGTGTAATGGCCGAGATTCGGGTGAAACCAGAAATGGAAATAGTCCGGATCGAGCGGACAGTCCACGATCTCATGGAACTTCTGACCGACCAGAAACCAGGGAATCTGTTTTGTATAGTTCGGATAAATCGCGCGCACCACGCGGGAATCAGGCCCGTCGGCGCCGATGACGAAGCGGGCGCGAAATAAACGAGTTTCAGCGGGCGTATTTGCGGATTCCGGACTGGTCTGCGCGACGACCTCCACCCGCCCGCCCTCATCCTTGAGCGAAACAAACGCCGTCTGATCCTGAATCTCCGCGCCGCTGCGCTGAAGCGCCCAATAGTCGGAATATTTGCGGTGCAAATGCGGCGTGGGCCCGCGGTCAAAATCCATGCTGAGTTTCAACAGGCTGGGAAAATGGAAGGTGACGCCCCTGCACGAAGTTGGCTCATGCAGAATCTCGCGCGGTAGCGGCCCGAAATTCTCAATGAGAAAACGATGGCCGCGCGGCGAAAGAATTCCGCTGCAAATCTTGTGGCGGGGTAATAATTTGCGCTCGATGACGACCGTTTCGAGGCCGGCGTCAACCAATCGCTTTGCGCAGGCAGCGGCGGCGAGACTGCCGCCGACGACTAGGGCGTCAACCTCGCGCATGGGGGGATTTGCGGCGGTCGGCGTCATGAGCAAATCCCCGCCAGCTCCGCCAGATGAACCACCGGCAGCGAGGTGATCTTCCTGAATATCGCGTAATCCGCCGCATCCTCAATCACGATCCGCTCGATCTTGCGCCCTTCGATGACCCAGCGGGTTTGCGCGGCAAGATCGAGATTTTCAAAACCTAATAAATTTTGCAGGCTGCCGGCGCCGGTGGGGATTGCCGCGCGCTGCAGATCGAGATTCATGGCGCAGCCGATTTCCTGGCGCATGCCATCGTAGAACCGCACCAGCCGCGCGAAGTCCGCGTGATAGCCGCGCGTCTCGATGACATAGAAATCGCCCGCCTTCAGTGCGCCCCGCACCGGCGCGAGCCGCAACAAGGCTTCGCCGATGCCGATGATCTTTGCGGAGGGCAGCCACTCGCGAAGATAGCGATGAAGCAGGCCGTCACCGACGATCAATTCGCGCGCGCCGCGCAATGAGTTGAGGAATTGTGTTTTGCGAACGGGATCAATCGGCAGGCCGGCTTCAATCGCGATCGTCAAATCGGCGCCGTCATCGTCCGACATCCGTGCGACATTTTTCTTTGTGAATAATTCTTTGACCGACTTCAATCGCGCGCCGTCCGCGCGCAGCGCCCTCCCGGGCAGGAAACGCGTGCCGTCCGGCCCCGCGTCCGCTGCCGAATTCTCAAGCGCAGCAAACGCCGTCAATTTTCCCGCCGCCTTCGCGAGCGTCGAATTCCCATTCGCCGCCAGCATCGCCCGCAAATCAATCGTCATCCCCACCGTGTCGATGTTCACCGGACAAACCGGCTCGCAGGCGCCACACAAGGCGCAGGCTTCGAGCGATTCCGCCAGCGCCTCAACCGGAATTCCGCGCTGCAAGGCTTTCGCGCGACCGGCCAGGGTCAGCGACATGTCGTGGGTCTGTCGCCAGACCGGGCAGGGGAGCACGCAGATGTGACAGCCGGTGCAGTCCGCGAAGCCGGGCCGGGCCGGGTCGCCAAAGCTTCGCGTCTGCAATGCCGGCACCATCAGAACACCACATCCGCATTCAGAATCATCGCGGGATCGGCCGTACGCTTGAGCGCGAGATGGCGGTCCACCACTTCGTCGCCGAAGGCTTGGCGAATGTACCCTTTCATGGCGCCGCCGAAACGGTAATAGCTGGTTTTCATCTCGACGCCGATTTCGTAAATTTCGTTTTTGAAGGATTGCAAATAATCGCGGCTATACAATGACCCCGCCAGCATCGGCTCGAATTCGCAGCCCCAGCCCCAGCCGCTCGCGTCCGGGGGAATACAGGACATTTCATAGCGGGGAAGACCGGGGCGCAGCTTGATGCCGACGCAATAAAGCGTGTAATAAGGGAAATATTTCTTGCAGACTTCGTTACCGCGCTCGACCGCTTCCACGAATTTCTCCGCATTGGTCGCGAGGTCGGGAATCATCATCTGCTGGCTGCCCCAGAATTTCCACACCGCACGCGAGAAGACCACGGTGCGGTCGTCAATCTTTTTCGCGCGCATGTGGTGGAAGGGCTGGAATTCCGGCAGCAGCGCTTTCTTCCTGCCGAGGAGATAAAACGCCTCGCGCAGCCGCCACGGATGCAGCGCGTAATAAGTTCCCATGCGCAGCGCGAAGCCGATTTCGCCGTGGCCCCGCAGCTTGCGCTCATGGCGCGCCGTGAATTCCTGTTCCCGCTCATCGGAATCAAACGCGACCAGAAGATTCACCGCCTTGTCGAGCATGGTGAGGATGCCGGAATAGTCGGCGGCGTCCTCGCGCGCCAGCATTTGCAAATCCTCAATCGCGGTGCGCAGCGAACCATAAAAATAGTAGCGCATGGAGATCGGTGAATAACGCCGAATTCTCAAAGTTGCCTCGGTGATGACGCCGAATTGGCCGTAACCCAGCAGCACCTGCTCGAAGAGTCCGGCGTTTTCCGTCTCGGAACATTCCACGATCTCGCCCGTCGGCGTGACGACTTGCAGCGCCAGCGCCTGATCGGCGCTGCAGCCAAGGCGCGGGGAATTGATGTCCACGCCCCCCACGCCCAGGGTGCCGCCCACCGACGAGGTGAGATTGAGCGGCGCGGAAAGATAGTCAAGGCCGTGCCGGCGCAATCCTTCCGCAAGGGAATGCCAGTAGATTCCGGCCTGCGTGCGCACGGTCAACTTTTCGCCGTCAATGACGAGGATGTCGCTCATGCCGGTCATGTCGATGAGCAGACCGCCATGGGCCACGGTTTCGCCTTCGGTCGTCAACCCGCCGCCGCGCGTCTTCACCGGCACGCCCCATTGCTGCGCCGCCTTGAGTATCGCGGCAATTTGCGGTGCCGAACTCGCGCGCACTATTCCGTGCGGGGTGCCATAGACCACACCGCCCGCATCGCTGTGATAGGCGGAGAAGCTGCCCTTGTCCTCGCAGATGGCAATGCCCAGGTCGTGCAAGGATCGTACGAATTCCTTCCATCTGTCGCCATTCCACTGCGACGGCAGCGTCTGCTGACGGGGAATACCCCGCAGCGCATCGGGGGCAACCGGATCGGCGGGAATAACGCCGGAGGGAATAACGGGGATTTCCATGACAATATTTCGGGTTCATCGGGATTATGAATGGCGCGGCGCACTGCCGCCTCCGCCGATCCGTCCACCGGCCGCTTTAAGATTCAGAGCTCAGCTCACTGGAGATCATTCATGAATGCCGCATCATCCACCAACACTTTGCCCCCGCTGTCCACCGCCGATGCGGCGCTGGCGGATTGGGAAGTCCAGCGCCCGCGCTGGGAAGAATTGCAAAACCGCGCGCTGCCCGACGCGGCCGCGCTGGCGGCGTGGATTCGCGACTGGAGCGAATTATCCGACGCCGTGGAGGAAGTGTCCACCCGCCTGGCCATTGCCGCGAATTGCGACACCCGGGACGCGGCGAAGGCGGCGGCGCACCTGCATTACATCGAGACGGTGGAGCCCGAACTCTCGGTCGTCAACGACACCCTGAACCGGAAATTGCTGGCCCACCCAGCGGCGGCCGCGCTGCCGGTGGATCATGAACGCTGGCTGCTCTCGGCGCGCATGGACATCGAGCTGTTCTGCGACCAGAACATTCCCCTGCATACCGAGATCGCGCGATTGGTGCAGAGCTACGACGAGATTCAGGGCGCGATGACGGTGGAGTGGGAGGGGGAGACGCGCAACCTGGCGTGGATGGAATCGCTGCTGCAGGAGCCCGACCGCGCGGTGCGCGAGCGGGCCTGGAGATTGAGCGCGGCGCGGCGCTTGCAGGATCAGGACCGGCTCGAAACGCTGTTTGACCGGATGCTGGAATTACGCCGCCAAATCGCCGCGAATCTCAAACTGCCGGATTTTGTTGACTACGCTTTCAAGAGCAACCTGCGCACCGATTATTCTGCGGCGGACTGCCGTTCGTTTCACGCGGCGGTTGACAAGACCGTGGTGCCGGCCTACAAGGACACCCTGGAATCGCGGCGTCAGTCGCTGGGGCTCGACCGGCTGCGCCCCTGGGATCTCGACTGCGACCCCCAAGGCCGGCCGCCCCTCAAGCCGTTCCAGAGCATTGACGAACTGACCGAAAAGACCGCACGCATTTTTGCGCGCGTCGGTTCTGATCTGGCCGCCCGCTTCGCCATCCTGCGGGACAATTCGCTGATGGACCTGGATAGCCGCGTGGGGAAAGCGCCGGGCGGGTACCAAACCTCGCTGAACAAAGCCCGCCTGCCCTTTATTTTCATGAATGCGGTGGGGCTCAACCGCGATCTCTTCACGCTGCTGCACGAAAGCGGCCACGCCTTCCATTATTTGCTGGCGCGCGATCAGGCGCTGCCCTTCAATCGCGAGGCGCCGATGGAATTCTGCGAAGTCGCCTCGATGGCCATGGAGCGCCTCGGCGCCGCGCATCTCGAGGAGTTTTATGCGCCTGCGGAAGTGCGCCGTGCCATCGCGAGCCAGGATGAAAAGATGTTCCGCCTCTTTCCCTGGATCGCCACCATCGACGCCTTCCAGCATTGGCTATACACCACGCCGCATACACCGACGCAGCGGCGCGAGCACTGGTTGGAACTCCATGAGCGCTTCGGCCCCGGCGTGGACTGGAGCGGTATCGAGCAGTATCGCGGCCATTCCTGGCACAAACAATTACATCTTTTTCACGCGCCGTTTTATTACATCGAATACGGCATCGCCCAGATCGGAGCGCTGCAAGTCTGGCAACGCGCCGTGAAAGATCCGGCGGAGGCGCTGCGGCTGTACCAGCATGCACTGTCGCTCGGCGGCACCCTCGGCTTGCGTAATCTCTTTACCGCCGCCGGCCTGAAATTCGGGATGGATGAAGCCACCCTCCGCCCGCTCCTGGAAAAAGTCCGCGAAGAATGGCGGGCGATGGCATGACCGGATGAACGAGACGGAGCGATCCCGCACAAGCGCGTGCCGTACTTAGTGCGCCTTTGTGGTCAAGGACCCCGGCTTGTGCGGCGGTAAACTCCCGTGTATGGACATCCGGATTAATTCCCCAGGCAGTGGTCAAAAGGGCGGCGGCAACGCGGCGCTGGGAATGGGCTGTTTGCTGCTATTCTCATTGCCCTTCATCGCCGTGGGCCTTTTCACGATGGTGAACGGCGTGCGGCTGCTGCTCAAGGGAATGATGATTCCGGGAGCGACAATGACGGGTTTCGGTTTGGTCTTCGCAGGCGCTGGGTTCGGGGTCGCTTGGCTGGGCATCCGCAGCAAGCAGAACGCGGACGCGGAGGCGGCAAAGCGCGCGATGGCGCCGGATTCGCCGTGGCTGTGGCGCGAGGATTGGGCGGCGCAAAAGGTGCAGGCTGCGGCGGGCGGCGGCCAATATTTGTGGGGGTTCGCGGCGCTGTGGAATGGCATCGCTTGGACCGCGATGCTGGCTGGGGCGCCGAAATTGTGGCGCGAACAGAATCCGGCGGGATTTTTTTTGCTGCTGTTTCCGCTGGTGGGAATCGGTTTGATCGCGGCGGCGATTTATCTGTCGCGCCGCGCGCGGAAATTCGGGCGAGCGAGTTTTCAGCTCGAAACCCTCCCCTATCAGCTGGGCC
This sequence comes from Thermoanaerobaculia bacterium, assembly GCA_043777195.1. Classification (GTDB taxonomy): domain Bacteria; phylum Acidobacteriota; class UBA4820; order JAYVQF01; family JAYVQF01; genus JAYVQF01. The sequence goes on along the minus strand of JAYVQF010000322.1, from coordinate 6,182 downwards.
GGCCGCTACTTGGTCGTCTCTCGGTTCCGCGCGGGGAGGCGATGACCGCGCCGGTTTTGGTGCGGCTGAAAAATATCAACCGCTACACCACCGGTAGCGGCAAGAACCAGAACACGCACGAAGATATTCTGTGGGAGGATGAGCTCACCATCGGGCCGGAGTCGTTCGCCAGCGGCTATAACGGACTGGAGATTGCGGTGGAATTCCAGCTGCCGGCCGAGGGCAGTTCTTCCACCGACAATCTTTCCGGCGACCGCATCCTGTGGCGGCTGGAAGCCTCATCCGAAGTTCCGGGCGTCAACTTCGGCGCGAATTTCGAATTGCCGGTATTCGGCAGCGCACCGGGGGCGGCGCAAACCGGGTCTGCCCCCGTGCCGGGCGGCAAATGGCGCATCGCCGGCGGCGCGCTCGGCAATGCCGCCGTGCCACTGCACCCGCGCGAACAGCCGCCGGCGCGATTGTCGCTGCGGGTCAGCGACGAGGGCGGCGCCTTCACGATCCGTTTCCCCGCCGCGCAGTTTCCCGGCGCCGCCTTCGGCATCTCCCTCATCACCCTGATTTTTTGCGGCGCCGCGGCGCTGCTGTGGTGGAAAGGCGTCTGGCCCGTCGCGGTGATCTTCAGTCTGGTGGATCTGCTGCTGATTTATTTCTCGCTCGATCAATGGCTGGGGGTCGCGCGCGTCAGCGCATGGCCCGGCGAAATCCGCTGGGCGCGCGGCTGGCTGATCTGCGGCCGGGAAAAGCGAATGGCCGCCGGCGACATCACCCGATTGCAGGGCGGCATCGGCATGACTTCCGGATCCACCTCCTATTACAACCTCGCCCTGATCACCCGCGCCGGTAAAAAAATCACCATCGGCCGCCTGATGCGCCGCAAGGAAGAATTGGATTGGATTGCGACGCGGATCGGGCAGGTGGCGGGGATAGAAATCGGGGAATAGGGCTTGAAGTCGGGGACCAGCAAAGGGATCGTGGATCTTGCGAATTCGGCACGCGAACAATCTAAAATCCCCCCGTGCCTCTTTTTGACGCCCTCATTCTCGCCGTGATCCAGGGCATCACCGAATTCCTGCCCGTCTCGTCGAAGAGCCACATGGCGCTTTACCAGCTCTGGTTTGGCGGCGGCACCCCCGATGTCGCCTATGAATTTGCGCTGCACATCGGCACCATCATTGCGACGCTGCTTTATTTCCGCCGGGATATTCCGGCCGTGCTGCGGGATCGCAAGCTCCTGGCCATGCTCTTTCTGACGACGGCCTGTCTGGTGCTGGTTTATCCCTTTCGCCATCAGGCCGAGGATTTATTGAGGAGCGAGATCGCCATCGCCCTCGGATTTTTCGTTTTGTCCGGCTTGCTGCTCGCCGCCTCGCGCATGCACGGAATGATTGAAGAGGTCGGCGTGAAGCAGTCGCTCGCGGTGGGCATCGCGCAATGTTTCGCGGTGCTGCCGGGCATCTCCCGCAGCGGCGTCACTTCCTTCGGCGCGCTCGCCAGCGGCATGAGTTCACCCGCCGCTTTCCGTTATGTTTTTCTTTGCTCGATTCCCGCGCTCAGCGGGGTTTCCGCTTACGAACTCTGGCACGGCCTCAAACATCGCGGCGAGCCCGGCGCCGCAGCGCTCACCGTCTCCATTCCCGTGCTCCTCATCGGCATTGTGTTGTCCGGCGTCATCGGCTATTTCTCCCTCATCCTCCTCGACCGCGTCTTCCTCAAAAGAAAACTCGCCTGGTTCGCCCTCTACGCCCTGCTGCTCTCGCTGGTTATTTTCGCCAGACATTTTTTCTTTACCCGCTGATCCACGCCTCTTCGTTCATCGCTCCTCGCTCATCGTTCTTTTTCATCCTTCATCCTTTCCTCCATGCCCCGCACCGATGTTCCCGCCAAACACAACCCCTGGTGGGATCTGCTCGCGGTCGCCCTGCTCGGCGGCGGCGTGCTGCTGCTCTTGGCACTGGCGAGTTTTCACGCCGACGACCGAAGCTGGTTCTTTGTCGAGAATGGCGCGCCGGTGCACAATCTCTGCGGCATCTTCGGCGCGACGCTGGCTTACGGGCTGCTCAGCCTCACCGGGGTCGGTGCGCTGGCGCTGCCGCTCGGCATGTTGGCGTGGGGCTACCACCTCATGCTGCGCAGGCGCCCGGCTGCGTTGTGGCTGCGGCTGATCGGCGCGGTCGTGGGGCTGGCGGGACTGCTGGCGCTCTTTTCGCTGGGTGGCGAGGCCGCCGATCAACTTCCTTCGCGCGCGAGCGGCGGATTGGCGGGGCGCGGTCTGGCGGCGCTGCTGCGCGAACTGGCGGGCGGCGCGGGCGCGGTGATTCTGTCGCTCTCGTTGACCCTCACCGGCTTTCTGTTTCTCACCCAGATCGGGCTTGAGCAGGTCTATGCGCGATTTGTCGCGGCGCTCGCCCATTTGCGCGACGCCCTGCGCAATTATTTCACCGCTTGGATCGAGACCCGGCGCAAACGGCGCGAACAATCCGACCTCGTGCGCAAACACCAGGAGCTGCTGGAGGCGGAGAAAGCCGCGCGCAGCCGCGCCGCGCCCGTGGGCGCACTGCCGGAGATCGGCGACACCGTGCCCTCGCCGGCGCTGAAAAAAGCCAAGCCGCGCGCCAAACCCCCGGCCAAAGCGGGTCTCCCTCCGAATTCCACGCCGACCGGCGAGCAGATTCCCCTCGGCATCGAGACGGGCGGCGAATTCCAGAAGCCGCCCACCGCGCTGCTCGATCCGCCCAAGGCTTCCATGTCGATCGACATCGATCTCTTGAAAGCCCAGGCCGCCGAGATCGAAAAGAAATTCGGCGAATTCAGCGTGGTGGGAAAGGTTGTGCAGTGGAGCCCCGGGCCGGTGGTCACCACCTTTGAATTCCAGCCCGACGCGGGCGTCGCGCTCAAATCGATCATCAATCGCAGCGAAGATCTGTGCATGGCGCTCAAGGCCACCGCAGTGCGCATCGACCGCATCCCCGGCAAATCGACAGTCGGCATCGAGGTCCCCAACCAGCAGCGCGAATCGATTGCCTTTCGCGAAATCGTCGAATCGGAAGCGTTCGCCCTGCATCCCTCGCCGCTGGCGCTGGCGCTGGGCAAACGCATGGACGGGGCGCCTTTCATCAGCGACCTCGCGCAGATGCCGCATCTGTTGATCGCCGGCACCACCGGCGCGGGCAAATCGGTGGGCCTGAATTCCATCATCACTTCGCTGCTGATGCGCTGCACCCCCGAGGAATGCAAGCTGGTGCTGGTTGATCCCAAACGGGTTGAGCTCGGCCTTTATGCCGATGTGCCGCATCTTCTCACACCGGTTGTTACCGAAGCCAAGCAGGCCATCAATGCGCTCAAGTGGGCGGTGCGCGAGATGGAAGAGCGATACAAACTGCTGGCCGCCTCCGGCGTGCGCAACATCATGCAGTTCAACAAGCTGGTGAAGGACGCCACCGAGGGAACCACGACCAAAAACGCCGACAGCGATTACGCCGCCCCCTCGCGCCTGGAAAAGCCGCTGCCCTACATCGTCGTGGTCATTGACGAATTCGCCGACCTGATGCTGGTCGCCCCCGGCGATGTCGAAACCGCGGTGCAGCGCCTGGCGCAGATGGCGCGCGCGGTCGGCATCCATCTCGTGCTGGCCACCCAGCGCCCGTCGGTGGATGTGATTTCCGGCCTGATCAAATCGAATATGCAGGCGCGAGTGGCCTTCCGGGTTGCGCAAAAGATTGATTCGCGCGTCATCCTCGACACCAGCGGCGCGGAAAAGCTGCTGGGCATGGGCGACATGCTGTTCCTCCAGCCCGGCACCTCGCAGCTTCTGCGCGTGCACGGGGCCTATCTCAGCGAAACCGAAGTCGCCAAGGTGGCGAAATATCTCAAACGGCAGGCGGCGCCCGAATACAACGAGATGGTGCTGCAGGACGAATCCGTGCAACTCGCGGGCGGCCTCGGCGGCCTGGTGCCGGCCGACGACATGGAACTTTTCCAGCGCGCCCTCGAACTCGCCATCCAGGAAGGCGTTCTCTCCGCAACTCTCTTCCAGAACCGTCTTCGCCTCGGCCAGGCCCGCGCCCGCCGCATCGTGGATTATCTCGACCAGATGGGCCTCCTCGGCCCCAGCGAAGCGGGCAAGCCGCGCAAGGTCAACATTGAAAAATGCCGCGAAGTGCTGGCGCAGTCCCGCTCGGCGGGGCCTTTGGCGGGCGTGGCGCAGTCGGGAGACAAGCCGGTCGAGATGGATGAACCAACCTCCATCGACAATCCGCCGGATGGGGCGTGAAGCGAAGACTTAACCGCGAAAAAGCGCGAAACGGCCGCGAAGGAAGAAGGAAGTATTATTTGATGCGATCGCAGAGCCTGTCATGGAGAGTGATTACATGAGTTGCATGTTTCGCGCAATCGGCAAGGAATTTGATGTGGACGGATTTCTGCGGAATTCTCCGTGGCGGCCGGAGACAGTTTTTCGCCTTGGAGAATCCAAGTATCCGCCCCGAACAGGCGAACTGCGTAAAAACTCTGGATTCAATCTCGTCGTCAGCGAAACGGAGTTGGACGACTTTGAGGTGCAACTAGCCGCCGCCCAGCTTTTTTTGCATAATAATCGCGACGAGATCAGGCGCTTGAATACTTACGCCACTTTGGAAGGGGTGTGCCTTGATTTCGCTGTGGAATTTACGGAGGAGAAGCCTGCGCGCTTTTTTAATTTCCCGATGGAAATAGTAAGCGCTGCCGGAGCACTGGGGTTATCTCTCGAAATTTCTGTTTACGCTGTTGCCGCTGAACCGGATGCTTGATCTGCGTCGCAATCTTACATTGGCGCAGGCACAGGGGCCCGAGTCCTCACCGCTCCAGTTTTCCCTTCATACAAGTTTCCGCTCCTCCCTGTGTCCTATATCACACCCACCCCCCAGCGATCCCCGCTAAAATCGCCGCCGGAATTCATTCGTGAGCTTATCTTCCTCCCCCTCGATGCGGGTCTCGTTTCATGGTGTGCGCGGCAGTCACAGTGTCTGCGGCGCCCGCTACCTGAAATTCGGCGGCTGCACCGCCAGCGTCTCGATTGAGGCGGCGGGCTGGCGCATTCTGCTCGATCTGGGCACCGGCCTGATTGCGCCGGGGAAAATCTGGGCGTCCGAAAAAAATGGTTCGCCCCCCGCGCGGCCGCTGATCGCCCTGGTCTCGCACCCGCACCGTGATCATCTCGCGGGCTTCGCCTTTTTCAAGCCGGCTTATCGGGCGGGATGGAAGTTGGAGCTGTATGGCCCGAAATTGCGAAATATTGAATTTGGCGAAATGATCACGCGCAGCATGGCCGTCCCTTTTTTCCCCGTCGAATTCGATGAATTAAAAGCGTCCATTACCACCGGTTCATTCGCAACAGCGCAGTCGCTGCTACTGCACGCGGATGGCGCGCGCCGCTGGGGCGATTACGGCGCGGCGGCTCCCGCAGGCGGGGTGAAGATTACCGCGCTGCACAATCCGAATCACCCCAAAGACGGAGTGATGAATTACGCGATCGAGTGCGGCGGCAAGCGGCTGATTTACGCGACCGACACCGAATCGACTGCGGATGCCGCCGCCCCGCTTTGTGATTTCGCCCAGGGAGCCGATCTGTTGATTCACGACGCACAGTACACTCCGGCGGAATATCATCATGACGATGATCCCACCCGCGGCTATGGCCATTCCACGCACGAGATGGCCTGCGCGGTGGCGGTGCGCTCGGCGGTGAAATCGCTGCTGTTGTTCCATCACGATCCCGATCACGGCGACGCGGAATTGGAAAGCATCGAGACGCAGGCGGCGGCGCATTTTCCCGGCACACGATTGGCGTATGAGGGAATGGTCGTGGAGATCTGAAGTAAGGGGTAGAGGGCTAGAGCCGAAACATGGCGCGTCAGATCCGCGCGACCACGAGTAGAACGGCCAGAAATAACAATTCGCTGGCGATGAGGGCGATCAGTTCCTGCCGCGCTGTGTCGCGGAGGAGGGGATCGCGGGCGGCGGCTTTTTCGGGGGTGGAAAAATCGGGATGAAACATGACGGGCTCCTGCTTTAAGAATCAACCCGGTTCGCAACTTTCGGTTCCTGCCGGGCTAAGGGGCCGCAACGAAATAACAGTAGCAGTCTGCCCGCCGATTCATCCCGACTGGCTTCGTTGCTCGTCGCTTACATACCTTCGGGTATGCGCG
>JAYVQF010000321.1:0-3853 GCA_043777195.1 Thermoanaerobaculia bacterium | reverse complement strand
CGCGAGCTCCGGCGCAGCGCCGAACACGCCTTGCTGCGGGCGCGCGGGCGGGCAGAGCTTTTGCCGGGCGACTTGCCGCCGCAATTTCTGGAAATATCGCGCCCGGGTGAGGGCGAGAATGAACCCGCCGCCCTGCCTGCGCACCTCGATCGTTATGAAAAATTGCTGATTGAAACCGCACTACGCGAGCATCGCAGCGCCGCCGCCGCCGCCCGCGCGCTCGGCATCTCCCGTCAATCTCTCTTTCAAAAGATGAAACGGCTCGAGATGCAACGAATGGGGGAGATGGATACCGGCGATTGATTGTTTTTTCAAAATAACGCTACTTTCGCCTCATTCCCGTGGTGAAAATCGCCGTTTTTTTCAGAAAATGGAACAAAATTTTTCTTGACACTTTAGAGGAAAAGCGTATATTACCCGCAGGTGCTGACCGCGTCCGGGCAACCGGATTGTGTAACGGTGCCTATCAGGAGCATCCACCCATGATTTCAGTGGATAAAAACACCGTCGGGAAAAAAGTTCGTGAACTTCGCAAAAACGCCACCATGACCCAGCAAGAGCTGGCCGGGCTCATCGGCGTCAAACAATCCGATCTCTCACGCATGGAGAACGGCGAATACCGCGTTAGCCTCAGTGCGCTGGTCAAAATTCTCGGCGTCTTGGACATGAGCGTGAGCGAATTCTTCGGCGAAGAGCAATCGCTCGCGAATGATGAAACGGCCCTGCTTGACACCTTCCGCAATCTCAATGAAAAAGAGCGGCGCTCGGTTTTGCAGCAGGTGCAAAAGCTGGGTACCCGCAAAGCCGCCTCGGCCGAATGAGCGGCCTTTCCGGGTCACGCCGGAACCCGCCTTTCCGGGTCACATCGGCATCAGCCTTTCCGGCTGATGCTGGATGAGGTAAGCTGCGCCGGTGCGTTCTACCGCCGACGCCCCCCCTGACGCGCCCCTGGCAGGCGCGGATAATTCACCGTTCCACCTGACGCTCCGCGAGGCATTCGCGGAGCTGTCAGCGGGGCGGCCCGACTCCGCACTCACTATTTACCGCAGAGCTTGGGCCGAGGTGAAGTTTGACAGCCTGCCCCTGCGCCGCGATGAAGCGCAAGTCGGCATCGCGGCGGCGCTCATTGAACTGGGCAAACCGCTGGAAGCGGAGCGGGGTCTGCGGCAGATTCTGCTCTCGGCCTCCTCGCCTCGCCTGCGTTGGTACACTGCGTATCAACTCTCGCGCATCTGTTCCGAAAAATCTGAGACCGACCGCGCAATCTTCTTTGCCTATCGTTGTCTGGCGCTGGCGCAGGGGCTGCAAATCGCGTCATTCCTGGTGGCGAGTCACAACCGCATCGCCAACCTGCTCATTTTCCAATCCGACTTCGCGCACGCCCGCCAGCATTATGAAAAGGCGCTGGCGCACATTCCACCCGGCAGCCATGAACCCTTTTACGAAGCTGTGAAAACCGCACTCTACGACAACCTCGGTTATTGCATGGTGGTGCTGGGCGAGGCGCTTGAGGGACTGGTTTTCCTGCATCGCGCCGAACGGCGCGCGCGGCAGGGCGGGGCCGTGCACCTCCTTCCGGAAATCGCGCAAGATCTCGCCTACGGCTATCTCCATATCGGCGATCTGGGCCAAGCCCGCGTTCGTGCCTTGCAGGCGCTGGAGACGGCGGACACGCAAAAAAATCTGCGGGTTGAGAAAAATGTGCTGGTCGTGCTGTGCCAGATTCAGATGGCGCTCAATGAGCGGGACGGTTTCTATCAGGGCTATCTCGCACGCCTGAGCCGCCATTTTCCCGGCGTCCCCGACCTCGAACGGCTGATGCGAGAATTCGATTTCGTCAACGCCATCAACTTCCGTGCGCAGTGAGTTTTCTTACGACTTCCGGGTTTATCTTCATGCAAAGCGACCGCACCGGCATTGACATTCCCATGGGCCCGGGCGCCCCGGAGCGATAAGGGGTCGTCCCCCGCAGTCTCAATTTAAATCAGGAAGGCCGTCGGCGGCGCCGGAAAATAGGCGCGCTTCGAGGTTGCCACCGTCCTCGCCGGTATCGGCGGCGCCCGCAATCAGCGCGTCTTCAAAATCATAGGTGGCGGCAGTGGTGGTCAGACCCGCCGTCGGCGATTGCCGGGCGCTGGGGATGGAAGCGGCGGAAGCGGTCGCGGAAACGCTCCGGAGGGAGGAACCGCCGACGCGCCAGTTCAGCGGGAGCGTTGCCGCGCCAATGACGAGCGCGGCGGCGGCGGCATACGAAAGCCAGTTCGTGCGGCGAACTCGTGCCGATGGGGTGGTGGCGATCCGCGCTGCGACCGCCGCGCGCAAATCGGGCGCTGAGCCCAGGGGTAATCCCACCGCAATATCCGCCAGCAACGACTGGGTGTCGGCCCAGGCCGCCCGGCATTCGGAACAGTCCGTGAGATGCGTCTGCGCGCCGTCATCGTCCTCTGCCAGCGCGGACAGCACCCATTCAAAGCGATCACAACCCTTCGCAGGACTCATGATCCGCCACCCGTTCCCATTCCGGCGGCCGCCTCTTCCCGGTATTTGCGCAGGTTTTTCACCGCGACGAAGAAATGGGCCTTCACCCCGCCCTCGCTCAGGCCGAGCGCGTCGGCGATCTCATGGAATTTCAACTCTTCAAATATTTTCAGCAAGACCACCGCGCGCTGCTGCGGCGGCAGACGGTGCACCGCCTCGCGCACCCAGCGGGCTTCCTGCGAGCCGCTGAGATCGCGTTCGGGGCCGCCCGCGCTTTCTATCAAATCAAAATCCATTTCGCTGCGCTTTTTCTGCCGCCACGAATCAAGGTGGTTGAGGCACAGGTTGGTGGCGATGCGGTAGAGCCAATTCTTCAGTGACGCTTCGCCGCGGTAGCCCTCCAGCCCCTGCCACGCGCGTACAAAAACCTCCTGCGCCAGCTCTTCGCCCTCGGCCTCGTTGCGCACCATGCGTGCGCAGTGGCGAAAAATTTCCGCTTGATAGCGACCGACAATGGCGGCGAAGGCATCGGCGTCGCCCGTTTTCGCGGCGGCGACCCATTGCAGATCCAACGAACCGGGAACCGCACCCTCGGCGACGCGCATCAGCGGCAATGTTAGCGCCAGATCGGGCCAGGCACAGGGCAGGGCAAAGGATGGGTTCATCGACCCTAGTGACCGGCCGTCCGCCCTAGAGTTTAAGAGCCGGACGGGGATATTGCCGCTGACGCCGGGCTGCGCGCATTTTCGATAATATCAGCATGAACCGGCGGTTTGACGACCCTGCGAAGACCCGATCATTACCGCCTTGGCAACACCATGACTTCCTCCCTTCGATTTCCCGTGATCTTTTATGACGGCGGTTGCGGCTTATGCCATCGCGGCGTGGATTTCGTGTTGCGGCGTGATCCAGCGGGCCACTTTCGCTTCGCGCCCCAAGGCAGCCCGGCCTTCAATCGCCTGCTTTCGGCCGAACAACGGGCGGGCCTCCCTGACAGCGTGGCGGTTCTCACCCGGGGAGGCGAAATTTTCGTGAAGTCCCGTGCCGTGCGCTTCGTGCTGAAGGAACTCGGCGGCGTCTGGCGGCTTCCCGCTGCGCTGTTCGCCTGCATTCCCCGCCCGCTCGCGGATTTCGGTTACGACATCATCGCGCGGATTCGCGGCCGGCTCTTCGCAAAACCTAAGTCTGCTTGTCCGATGATGCCGCCAGCCTTGCGCAATCGCTTTCTGGTGGACTGACCTCGGCGTATCCCGTAAAATCCCCGCCCGCCACCCGCGTCCCTATCGTCTAGTGGCCTAGGACACTGCCCTTTCACGGCAGCGACTGGGGTTCAAATCCCCATAGGGACGCCATTATTCAGCTGCATTTATCGCCG
>JAYVQF010000320.1:0-3954 GCA_043777195.1 Thermoanaerobaculia bacterium | reverse complement strand
GAGTCTCCCGCTTGGAAAGGACGCTGTTTCTGCCCGCCCTGCTTCTGGGCCTTTTCGGGATGATCATCCCGGTCTTCATGGTGACGGTCGGCCGCTTGTTGCGTCCGAGCCGTCCCAACAAGACCAAGCTTGCGCCCTATGAATGCGGCGTGGACCCGATCGGCGATGCGCACGGGCGGCAGACGGTGCATTTTTATGTCATCGCGGTGATCTTCCTGGTGTTTGATGTGGAAGCGGTCTTTCTTTTTCCCTGGGCCGCGCAACTGAGAGCGCAGACGATGTTCTGGTTCGTGGAAGGCATGCTCTTTATCGCGCTGCTGCTCTTGGCTTTCGCTTATGCCTGGGGCAAAGGCGCGCTCACTTGGAATGATTGAGCTAACTTGGAATGATTGATATACAGACAACCGCCATGAATTTCATCCTTCGCCCCGCCCTGACTGATTCGCCGCTGCCCTATAATCCGGGCACGGAGAATGAACCTTACGCCGATTTCATCACCCTGACCCGGCTGGACTGGCTGCTCAACTGGTCGCGCAAGTCCGCCATCTGGCCCATGACTTTCGGCCTGGCCTGCTGCGCCATGGAAATGATCGCAGCGACCTGCTCGCGCAACGACATGTCCCGCTTCGGCGCCGAGGTTTTTCGTCCTTCGCCGCGCCAGTCGGATGTGATGATCATTTCCGGGCGGGTGGCCCTCAAAATGGCCCCGGTCATCCAGCGGCTCTACGAGCAGATGGCCGAGCCGAAATGGGTGATCTCGATGGGCTCGTGCGCCAATTCCGGCGGGGTTTTCGACACTTATACCATCCTGCAAGGGGTGGACAACATCATTCCCGTGGATGTCTATGTGCCCGGCTGCCCGCCGCGCCCTGAAGCGCTGATCTACGGGCTGATGAAATTGCAGGAAAAGATCATGGATCCCGAGGCCGCGCGCCGGCCCGAACTGAAAAATTTCAAGACTAATCTTCCCCTGTCACAGGGCTGGCTGAAAGGCGGCAAGGAAGAGGGGCTGGGTTCCCCCATCGTGCAGGCCCGCCCGCCTGCCCCGCCCAAAGAAGAAAAAGCGGCAGCAACACCTCCCGCGACGGCTCCGGCACCCGCGGCGAAAACGGAATAAGAATTTACCGCCAAGGCGCCAAGGCGCCAAGTTTCCTGACGATGTCTGCTCTCGACCGACCCCGCACCCCACCCCTGATTCATTACAGATGACTTTGAGCCCTCACAGCTTGGCGCCTTGGCGGTTAAATCTCAAGAATTCTCATGACTGACGAAATCAAGAAACCTGAAGACGCGCCTGCTGCGCCGGCCCCGGCTGCTGCGGTGGAACCACCGGCTGCGCCGGTTGAGACCGCGCCGACTGCCGCGTCTCCGCCCGTGCCTCCGCCCGCGTCGACTGCCGCACCTGCGGCGCCGGCCACACCCGTTGCAGCCGCAATTCCCGTGCCCGCTGCGGCGGCTGCGCCTGCTGCGGCACCTGCTGCGGCACCTGCTGCGGCAACGCCTGCTGCGGTAGAAACCCCCAAGCCCGCAGGGGCAGTTTCGGCCGCGGCACCTGCCGCACCAGTTGCCGCTTCCGCGCCTGCCGCGCCCAAGCCGCCCGCTGCGCCGCCGAAACCGCCGGCGCCCAAGGGGCCGATTGCGCGCGTCGTGACGAATTCGCTCACGGAATCGGTGGTCGCGGTGTTGGGCGAAAAAGTCGAAGGGTTGCCGTCGCTCTGCAATGAGGCGACGCTGAAAGTGAAATCGCTGGCCGATCTGCCGGCGGCACTTGCGGCGGCGAAAGCGGCCGGCGCCGATTATTGCTCCGACATCACCTCGGCGAATTACCCCAAGGAAACCCCCGCCTATGAAATTGTCTATCACCTCTATGCGATCGCGAGCCAGCAGTCGCTCCGCATCAAGGCGCGGCTGAACGACAGTGAGGAAATCCCCAGTGCGGTGCCGCTGTGGCCGGGCGCCAATTGGATGGAGCGGGAAATCTTCGACCTGATGGGGCTGAAATTTTCCGGCCACCCCGACCTGCGGCGAATTTTGACCCCCGAGGAATGGGACTGGCACCCGCTGCGCAAGGAATTCAACCGCTTCGGCCCTGATTGGGTCAACAAGCTGCGCGGCGGCGAAGCGCGAGCGCGCTATGACGAGCGCGGCATTCATTACGCGAAGGCCACCGCCCCCGAAGCCTTCATCGAAGAACCCCCGGCCCCCAAAGCCCCAATTCCCGCCAAACCCGCCCCCGCTGCGCCTGCGGCGCCCGCCGCGCCGGCGAAAGCGGAGTAAGAATTTAACCGCCAAGGCGCCAAGTTTCAACCCCATGAATTCTTCCCACCCTTTATTCAAGAGCGCAGGTCAGCTGCGGATTGCTCAGAACCTTCTCCCCTTGGCGTCTTGGCGCCTTGGCGGTTAAAAATCAAGAAATCCCATGCAAGGCGTCACCCTCCGAAATCTCTCCCAGCCCGCGGCCGACCCGGTCGCCGCGGCGTTTGAAGTGCAGACCGTCGAGCTCAACATGGGCCCGCAGCACCCCTCCACGCACGGGGTTTTGCAGGTCATTCTCAAACTCGAAGGGGAGCGCATCATCGAGGCGAAACCGGTGATGGGTTATCTCCACACCGGCTTTGAAAAACTCGCCGAGGAGCGCACCTACACCCAATGTGCGCCGATTTTCGACCGCATGGATTATCTCGCCGCGATTCTCAACAACCTGGGTTATGTCGGCGCGGTGGAAAAACTCCTGGGCATTGAAATCCCCAAGCGGGCGCAGTACATCCGCGTCATCTTCGGCGAACTCCAGCGCATCGCCTCCCATCTTTTCTGGCTCGCCACCCACGCGCTCGACATCGGCGCCATGGGCATGCTTTTCTACGGCACCCGCGAGCGGGAATTGATTCTTGATCTGTTTGAAATGTATACCGGCGCGCGGCTGCTGCCCAATGCCTTCATCATCGGCGGCCTGCGCGCCGACCTGCCCCCCGGCTTCGAGCACAAGCTCATGCAGTTCCTCGAAGAGATGCCCAAACGGCTCGACGATTACCACACGCTCTTGACGGGCAACCGCATCTGGATCGAGCGGACGCAGGGCGTGGGTGTGCTCACGAAAGAGGCGGCCATCGCCCTGAGCATGAGCGGCCCGATGCTGCGCGGCTCCGGGGTGGCGTTCGATGTGCGCCGCGCCATGCCCTACTCCAGCTATGAGGATTTCGATTTCCAGATCGCCGTCTCCGACCGCTGCGACACCTACGGCCGCTATCTCGTGCGCATGGAAGAGATGCGCCAGTCGCTGCGCATCGTGCAACAGGCCTGGAGCAAACTCCAACCCGGCGAGATCAAGGCCACCATCGGCCGCAATGTCAAACCGCCCATCGGCGAAACCTATCACACCGTCGAGTCGGCCAAGGGGCAGCTCGGCTATTACATCGTCTCCGACGGCAGCAACCAGCCCTACCGCTGCCATGTGCGCGGCCCGTCCTTCGTCAATCTCCAGGCGCTGCCGCTGCTCGCCAAAGGCACCCTCATCGCCGATGTCGTGGCGCTCATCGGCACCATCGATATTGTTTTGGGTGAAGTGGATCGCTGAGCCTTCGGATTTTTTACCGCCAAGTCGCCAAGACGCCAAGGGAAGAATTATTCATGAAAAAACATTTACCACATCAATTTATTCAGCGTCTCAGTTTCCAAACCGCAATGATCGGCTCTGAATCGGCTCAGGGTTCTGCTCAGCCCTTGGCGTGCTTGGCGACCTTGGCGGTTAAATCCTAAAAATAAATGGCCACCTCCATCGAGACTTCCCCCCTCTACTTCGCCGAGCGCAAGCTCAGCGCGGATTGGCTCATCCTCTTGATCACCGCCGTGCTGATGGTGTTCACCCCGGCGATGGTGCTGGCGGCGGGCGCCTTTGCGCTGGCCTGGGTCTTTCCGAAATTGCCCGCCAACTGGCAGGGGCTGCTCTTCACCGAC
>JAYVQF010000319.1:0-3960 GCA_043777195.1 Thermoanaerobaculia bacterium | reverse complement strand
TATCGCAACTACTGTTGGGTTCCGGGGTTATCGTAGGGGCACGGCACTGCCGTGCCCGACCAATAAAAACCTCTGCGCGACAGCGCAGACCCAAAATTTAACCACACGGACGCAAAATTTGTGGTTCGGCTGCGCCGGTTCATTTATTGATCGGGCACGGCAGTGCCGTTCCCCTACCCGGAAATTTCGGATCCGGCCTCCGGATGATACTCATCCTCAAGCCAGTGGCTTGGATTCAGCCGGATATAACTTCGCGTCTGCATCAGTTCGTCATCATCGCGAATGATCCGCTCGTAATAATTCCGCTGCCAGAACAAGGCGCCCGGCGAGTGCCGATGGGCGTTGACCATTCGGGTGGTGAATGCTTTGTATGAACGAATCAAGGTTGCCAAAGACCCTCGTTCGGGCCGTGAAAAAGCATCTTTGCATAGTGCCTGTTGCGCTTTGGCACGCAGCCGGATGATTCCGTGAAGATGATTCGGCATCACCGCGAATTCGTCCAGTTCGGCATGCGGGAAATGCGCGGGAATCTCGAGCCAGGCGGCATGAGCAATCTGGCCGGGTCGGGAAAGAGATACTGCGCCGCTTTCGACTGTTCCCAGCAGGCAGTGCCGTTCATGGACGCAAAGCGTGATGAAGTAGCTTCCGCTGCCGGCGTAATCGTATCCGGGCATCCGGATTGATCTGCGCTGAGAAAAATCAGCAGGTTCTCTCACGGTGGAAATTTTGATGATGCGGCTATCGCCGGGTAAATTTTTTATCGGGCACGGCGGTGCCGTGCCCCTACGGTTTCCTCAGCGGCTCCACCTCATCGTGCAGCAATTCCTGCAACCCGCCGGTCACCGGCATCGCACCCCAGCCGAGTGGCGGAAGCGCTGCGAGCGGGGTTTCCTCGGGCGAGCGGGTGCAGCTCCAGCGATTAGTGGGCGAGGCGATGGCGAGGCGAAAGCGGACGGGAGATTCTGGGGTTGCGGGCGGCAGCGGATAAGTTTGCAGCCAGTGTTTTTCGTCGCCCAAAATCACCCCTTCGGCCGGCGGATTGAGCAGCCGGTGCAGCAAGGCGGGGGTAATCCGGCCATGATGCGGGATGCGATAGCGGCGGGCGGGTTTTCCCCCTTCGGCGGCCAGCCACAAATCCGCAGCCGCGCTGTCCAACGCGAGCGCCAGGAAGGGAATGTCCCGCGCCGCAGCGCAAGCCAGACGGAATTGCCCGCCCCCTTCCACCGTCTCGCAGTGCAGCGGCAATGCGCGATCGGCGAGGCCGCCGGCGCAGTCGAATCGGCCGGCGCGGAAGTTCCCATGTAGATCAGCGGAGGGCGTGACAATGGGTTTTTTGGCACAGCCAGCGCCGGTCAGCAAGGCGAAAATAAGGTATATGTGTAGGGGCGGAGCTAAGCTCCGCCCGAAGGCGCCTAGGATCCTTAGGGCGGAGCTTAGCTCCGCCCCTACATAAGCGATGAGCGGCATGTTCGTCACGGAGATTTTGCGCCGGCAAGGGCAGATTTCTTCGCGGGACGACGGCGGGGGGCGGGGCTCGCAGGTTTCTTTTTTATCGCGGGATTCCCCGCAATAACCGCTGCCATTACCGCAGACAACCCGGCGATGTCGCGCCGCTCATCCCTCGTCCAGGCCAGCGCGCGGGCTTCCGTGAATAAATCCCGGGCGGTGGCGAAATCTCCCGCCTTGGCGCGCAACACCGCAAGATGGGCGACGATGACCGCCTGCCGCCCGCCATTGCGCAGCGCCTGTTCCAAGAGGGGCTGCGCCAGCTCATCGCGCCCATTGAGATGATGCGCCCAGGCGAGGGTGTCCAGATCACTGGCGTTTTCGGGATCGCGCGCAACCGCTTCGCCCGCCAGCGCCACCGCTTCGGCCCGGCGCGCGGGTTGGTGGAGCAGCAGCAAGTAAGCGAGGTTATTGGCGCCGCCCGGGTCGTCGGGATGGACTTCGCGCAGGGCTTCGTATTTTGCGATGGCCTCGGCGGGCCGTCCGGCGGCGGCCATCGCCTCCGCCGCGGCGGCGCTGAAATCGGCGTCGGCGCCAAAGGGGGTCTGCCAGTGATCGGCCAGGGACGCGGCGGACGCGGGCGCACAATCCCGCAGGGCGTTGAGTAGGCGCGCGGCCTGCCGTCCCTTGGGCTCTGGCGGTGCGTTCTCGTTTTTTGGATCGCTGCCGGGGAGCGGGGAATTAGAAGCGTCCGAGAATGCGGCCTGGATCAGCGCGGGATCGGCAGCTCCGCTGAAGGCTCCGCTGAATAAGCGCGCCAGGGCGTTGGCGGCTTCCTCGGGGAGCCCGGCCTGCAGGGCTTCCGCCGCGGAAGTCGCGCGCCCCTCCGCACGGCAGCGTTCGGTGAACCATTGCAGGCGGCTCTCGGGATCCCGGCCTTGCGAGGCCAGCAGCGCCAGCCCTTCGGCCGTGCGCTTCACCCGCAGCAGGGCCAGCGCTTTCACGCGCAGCGCCGCTGCATTTATTTTCGCGTCTAATTTCGCGTTTAATTTTGCGTCAGAAAGCGCCGGGCCGTTGAACAGCGCCAGGGCGCCGGCGAAATCCCCGCGTGCGGAACGCAGAAGGGCAGCGCTCTGGGCGATTGCGGAATCTGTCGGGTCACGCTGCATCAGAGCTTCAGCCTGCGCCAGCGCCAGGTCGAGGCGGCCCGCTTGCCAGGCGACGGTGAGCAGCAATTTTTCGCTGCGCGGATCGGTTCCGGGCGCCGCCTGCGCCGCGCGCACCACCGCCAGCGCCTCCGCCGGGCGGCCGGCATCCAGCAGTGCGGCGGCATAGTCGCGGGTGATGCCGGCGTCGGCGGGGTCATCCTCATGCAGCGCGGCACGAATGCGCAGCTGATCGCTTTTGTCCAGCCCGCCCGCGCGCAATTGCCGCAGCAATCTTTCCCCCGCCTCCGCAGCCGGCGCGCCGTAGCCGCGGCGCAGCACCACAATCCATTGATTGACCGCCTCGGATTTTTCCCCGTTCTCAGCCAGCAGCGTGGCGGTGTCCAGCCGCAGGCGCAAATTCTGGGCGCTGAGTTTGATCGCCGCCCGTCCGGCCTTGAGGGCCTCGGCGGGTTTTCCCTGCTCGCGGCGGAGATAGAAAAGAATGGTACGGGCCTGCGCGTCAAGCGGATCGAGCGAGGCGGCTTTTTCCAGCAAAGCCGCCGCCTCTTCGCGCCGCGCCGGAAAAACGGGTTCGCTGCCCACCAGCAATTCGCCCAAGTCGCGCGCGTAGAGCGCCTCTTCGGGTTCCAGCGCCACCGCGCGCCGCAAATCCGTTTCCGCGTCCACCAGAGCCTGATCATGACGCTTGCCGATCGCCTGCTGCAACAGGCGGGCGCGCAAGGCATACGCCGCCGCCGTGTCGGGCCGCGCCTTGATAAGCGCATCAAGCTGGGTCAGCGCCTCGTCATTCCGCCCCGCCTCCGCCAGACGGGAAATTTCGAAATAGCGCTGATAAAGCGCGGGATCGGCGGGTGGCACGGGCGAGGCTGTGGCGTTCAGCAGTAAGGCGCCTCCCAGGGCGAGCGCCGTCGCGAAGGAATAATTCATGCGGGGGAAATTATGGGGTCTCTGTGTGGCCCGGACCCGGAAATTCAGGGCGGGCGGGCAGCAGCTCGGCGAGCGTTGCAACGGTGGCGAAGGACTGCATGACGGTGTGCACCTGTGCCTTGATCTGCATCGGGGAAAGCGCGCCGAAGCCGCGATCCTTGAGCGGCGGCGAGGAAGTCCCGTCGCTGGGGAAATAGACGGTGAAGCCGCGCGCCGCGGCCTCGCGCGCGGTGGTGTCGCAGCACAGATGGGTCATGAAGCCGGTGACCAGCACCGCGTTCACGCCGCGGGCGCGCAGTTCTTCTTCCAGCCGGGTGCCGGTGAAGGAACCCGGCTGATGCTTGGTGATCTGCAGATCATTCGCCCCGAGGGCGAGGGCGCGATGGGGCTGCTGGGCGAAGGAGCCCTTCGCGAAGAT
>JAYVQF010000318.1:0-15661 GCA_043777195.1 Thermoanaerobaculia bacterium | reverse complement strand
ATGGCGCATGGCGACGACCCGGATTTTCTCGACTGGCTGGCGGCGTGGCGGCCCCGCTTCATCTGGATGGATGCGGACTGGGTGCGGCGCATGAACCTTTCCGCCTGGGTGATCGACACGCAGGACGGCATGCAGCTGTTGCGGGTGCCTCAGCTGCCCCCGGCCGTATCAACGGCCGCGAAATAATCGTAGAAATTGAACCATTGATCGGGATGACGGGAAATGCGCGCTGCGAAAAAGTCCGCCACTTGCTGCATCGCGTCAACCAGGTCCGATTCATTGCGCGTCCCCGGCACCACAACAGGCTCCCCGCAATCCATGCGGTAGCGGCTTTGCCCCAACCGCGTCACCGAGACCGGCACCAGCGGCGCGCCGCTGTGGCGGGCGAGCTGCGCGGGGGTGCGCAGGAACAGACATCTTTTTCCGAACCAGTTGACCGGGATGCCGTTCTTGGGCAACTGACGATCCACCAGCATCGCCAGCGCCCGCCCCTGTGCGAGATGGCGCTTGGCGGCGAGAAATGTATCCAGCTCGCTGCCCACCGGCAGGGTTTCCACCCCAAACGCCTGGCGGTTGCGCACCCGCATCGCGTCGATGGCCGCGACTTCCTCGGGCAGCGCGATGATGGCGGCCTGCATGTTGTGTTTCTGCAGCATGTACGAGCCCAGCTCGAAATTGCCGTAGTGCGCCGAGACAATGAGGAACCCCTTCCCCTGCGCCATCAGCTCGCGCACACCCTGAGAGGGTTCGCCGATCATCTCGAATTTTTGCAGACGGCCACACGACTGTAAAAGATAATCCTTGACCCCCAGGCTGTACTGCACCACGGTGCGCCGCGCGAGGATTTCATATTCCGCGGCGGGCAGGCCCGGCCGCACGCCCTCGATATTCGCACGCAGCGCCTTGAGCGTCCCCGGCAGCAGCCAGCCCGCCCAATGGGCCAGCAATTCCCCCAGCTGTTCGGAAAAATCCTCAGGAAGCCTTCCGATGAGCTCCTCGATCAGGCGAAAAAATCCCGAGGAATTCCACGACTGCGCCCGCCACTGATGGGGATCATGGGCGGAAGAATTCGCGGCGGTCATGCGAGACGGATTTTAGCGGGCACGGCAATTTTCAGCCGCCGCGCATCTGCGAAAATATGCCGTCCATTCCGCGGAGGGATGGCAGAGTGGTCGATCGCACCGGACTTGAAATCCGGCAGACCGCAAGGTCTCGGGGGTTCGAATCCCCCTCCCTCCGCCAGCCGGCCTGCCCGTCGTCAGTCGTGGCTACTGCAGGGTTCGTAAACCTGTCGACAAATTATTACTGCACTGGCTGGCTTCTTTTTTCTGGGGCTTTGCCCCCTACGGCTGGGATTTTTCTCGAAGAAAAATCCGCCTACCCCCCACGGCCGCTCTACCCCGGCGTTGCCGGGGCCCCCGCGGCCGGCCCGCTGCGCGGGCCCGGCGGATTTAAGAACGGGGGGGCGTGCTGCACGCGATTGCTTCTCGCTTCGCTCCGCGCAATCTGGTTGGCTGAGGAAGGGGGATCGCTGCCATAGCCGACCGATCCGTCAACGCAACCCCGCCCGTGCCAACGGCAAGAATTGTATAAGGCACATGGCAGCAATCGAAGGATGAGGCACGCGCATGTTTATAATAGGCGTGCATCCAATTCAACCAACATTACCCCCTGAATTCCATAGTTCAATGCAAACGCCGCCGACAAGGAGCTGGTGATGAGTCTTGACATCGACCTTCTAATAAACCCGGAGGAGAAAATCGTAGCCACTACCCGACCGCATTGGGTCATATTTGCCGGTGATCCAATAGGGAATATTGCACTAATCATATTGCTCAGCACTGGGGTCTATTTGAATCGGTCATTCATCAACTCTTCAGATTTTCCGTCTTTTCTTATTTTATTATCGTTTGCGTTGGCGATTTTTTTCGTAGCATCCGAACTGTTCAATACTTTCATACTTTGCGCGGCCACGCGCTACTACCTGACGACGCATCGCTTCATCGTCATTTCAGGCAATAATCTGTTATCCGTTTCTCTCGAACCCGGGGTCAAACTGTTTACAAATGCTTCATCAGGCACGGTTTCACCAGCCTGGGGATCGCTGATGATCTCAGGAGCTGGCGCGACATCAATTTCTTGGGCGATTCGAATGCCGAACAGCACAAACCGGGCCAATAAGTTCCAGCTGAACATGAAGGGCGCAATGCAAGCTGGATGCAGCCTTAAATTCGATCGGGTTGCCGCGCCAAAGAAATTTCTCCATTCACTGACTGAGTCTCACAACAAGACTGTCGTCAGGATTTGAATGCGTTTTACGTTGGTACACTTTTGGTCCGAAAAACAAACCCCTTTCATTCCCCATAAAACTTCTTTCCCGCCATCGCTTTCAATGCCGCGCCGGGGGCGAGGTGGGGGCCGTGCGTCTTGGCGAGGGTTTCGAGACGGGAAATTGCGTGATCGGTGGTGAAGGCGTCGGCGTAGTGGAGGAGGCCGCCGCGGAAGGGGGCGAAGCCGGTGCCGAAGATCATGGCGAGATCGAGGGCTGCGGGGGAATCAACCACGCCTTCGTGAAGGCAGGTCGCCGCTTCGTTGACCATGGGGAGGATGCAGCGATCAACGAGATCGACGGCGCTGGGGTGGATGGCGAGGGTTGGCGCATTGGGGACGGGCAATGGTACGGCTTTTTTTTCACCCGTCCAGGAATAAAAACCTTTGCCGGTTTTTTTTCCGAGGCGGCCGTCAGCGACGAGCTGCTTGAGGAGCGCGGGAACTTTGGCGCGCTCGGGCCAGGCCGCTTCCATGACGCCGCCGGCGTGGACGGCGACATCGAGGCCGATGACATCCATGAGTTCGGCGGGCCCCATCGGCATGCCGAAATTTTTCAGGGCGTCATCGAGAACGGGCACGGGCACGCCCTCGGCGAGCCAGGCGGCCGATTCATTCAAATAAAAAGCCAGCAGGCGGTTGACGAGGAAGCCGGGGCCGTCCTTGACGACGACCGGCGTCTTGCCGAGTTTGACGACCAGCGCGTGCAGGCGGGCGAGCGACTCGCGCGAGGTTTTTTCGCCGCGAATGATTTCCACCAGCGGCATGAGCGGGGCGGGATTGAAGAAATGCAGACCGGCGATTCGTTCGGGATGGATCGCGCCCTTCTGCAATTCGCTGACCGGCAATGACGAGGTGTTGGTGGTGAGCAGCGCGTCCGCGGGCAGCTTCGCTTCGCAGGCGGCGAAGACCGCGCGTTTGACCTCGAGTTTTTCCACGACCGCTTCGATGACGAGATCGCAGTCGCGCAGGGCGTCGTCCGTCAATACCGGCGCCAGGCGTTGGCGAATCGCCCGGGCTACCGCAGGCGGCGAGCGTTTGCGCGCGGCATCCTTGCCCAGCCATTTCTCGACTTCACGCACGCCCTTCATGAGCGGTTCGGCGGCGACTTCCTTCAGCCAGACCCGCGCCCCGGATTGCAGGTTTCCTTGCAGAAGCGCCACGGCAATGCCGCTGCCCATCACCCCCGCGCCGATGACCATCGCTTCCTTCGGCACCGCCGGCTTGACGCCCTCATCCGCATAGGGGTTTTTCTTCGCCGCCTCCGACATCAGGAATATTCCGACGAGATTTTTCGCAACCAAAGAATTCAGCAGGGGCGCGACCGCCTCCGCCTCTGCCTTGAGCGCAGTCTCCAGCGGCGCGCCCCAGCCCGCCTTGAGCGCAGTGAGAATCTGCGTGGGCGCGGGGTAATGGCCGCGCGTGGATTTCGCCACCGCCTTTTCCGCCTGCGAAAAAACCAGTTTCAGCCCGAGGGGGTTGCCGGTCAGCAGCCAGTTTTTCAGACCGCCCGGCGGTTCGGCGCGGCGCTTGCCCTTCGCCAGGAATTTTTCCGCGATCTGCGGCAATTGATTCACCGGCGCCACCGCGTCCACCAATCCGGCCTTGCGCGCGCGCTGCGGATCGAGCTTTTTTCCCTGCAAAATCATATCCAGCGCCGTCGTCAGCCCGACCCGGCGCGGCAAACGCGAAGTTCCGCCCCAGGCGGGCAGAATGCCCAGCTGCACTTCAGGCAGGCCAATGCGGATGAAGGCATCATCGGCGCAAATAATCCAGTCGCACGCCAACGCCCATTCCAAACCGCCACCAAGCGATGAACCGGTGATCAATGCGGCGGTCGGACAGGACAACCGGCTGAAGCGGGTGAAGGCGTCGCGGCCGATCGAGGCCATCTTGGCTGCGTCGGCATGGCCGAACAGCGCGCCGATTTTGGCGACATCCGCCCCGGCGATGAACTGCCCCGGCTTTCCCGAGCGCACCTGCAGCGCGCGCGGCAGGTTTTTTTCCAAGTCATCCAGCATGGCCGACAATTCGGCGAAGACTTCGATGTCGAGGGTGTTGACCGATTTTCCGGGCCGATCGAAAACAATTTCGGCGAGCCCGTCCGCATGGCGTTGCAGCGTCAAACAGTTCATCGCGCCATTCTACGGTAGCGGGAAAAAATTAATCATGAAGCGTGATAGAAGAAGCTGATTTCCGCAGATTACGCGAATGGCGAAAATAAGAATTTACGCAGGGAAAGTATTTTGCTTTTCCTTGCATCTCTCATCGGCGCGACCTGCGGGCAAATTCCTTGAAGTCCACTACCTCCGCCACCTTCGAGGTCATTTCTTCCGGTTCATTTTCCGCATCATTTTCCACATCGGAGCTTGGATCGATTTCCAGTTTCATAACGGCCACGATGTCGGCGGCGAGGAACCCGCGACGGGCCAGGGTGGCAGCCGCCAACTCGGGCGCGCGGCCTCGGGCGAGCACTCGGGCGAGCAGATGATGCGCGGCGGCTTGTAAGATCTCACGCTGCTTTTCCGGCGGATAGTGTTCAGCCAGCGCCGCGCGGGCCAGCGGCCCTGCAATGCCGTGGCGGGCCAGGTCCACCAAAATTCGCCGGGGGCCGTAGCCCGCGCGCACCCGGGCACTGATATATCCGACCGCCGCCCGTTCGTCGTTGATGAAGCCTTTCTCCTGCAGGCTGTCGAGCGCACTTTCCACTTCGGCGGTGGCATGCCCTTTCTGCTTCAGCTTGCGCGCCAGCCCGGCGCGTGAATGTTCGCGCGACCCCGCCAGTTTCGCGCCGTGCACCAGGGCGGAGGGCAAAGGTCGGCGGCGCATGGCGAAATCATAGCGGTTGGCCTTAAACTTCGCGGCAGATGCCTGACCTGATTGATTTCAGCCACTTGCCGGCGAGTGCGTTAATCGCAACGCCACCCGGCCCGGCGTTGATTGCGCTGGCGCTAGCGAGCGGTGTGGTCGCGATAGGGGTTTGGCTGGCAAACCGTCTGGTGAAGACGGCGGGGCCGCTGGAATGGGCAGCCGGGTTCATCACGGCCGCTGCCGCTCTTGGCGCTTTGCTGCACGGCTGGGCTTTCGCGGGTGGTCTTTCGCTTGCGGCGTTGAGGAGCTGCGCGGGCGGGTTGGCGGCAATCGGTCTGATCGGAGCGTTCCGCACGCGCGCCCGGATCACGCACGCGCTGTTCATCATTCGCCGCGAATTTGCCGGGGCGCGTCTCTTTGAACGGATCGGTTTGGCCGCAGCGGCGGCCGCCTTGGCGGCGCTCGGGCTTGCGGCGCTGGGGCCGGCGGTCGATTACGATTCGCTCACTTACCATCTCGCCGTACCGCTCGATTGGTTGGGCGCCGGGCGGGCTCTGCCGCGTTTGGACTGGCTTCTCGCCCGGCATGTCGGCCTCGGCGAAGGTCACAATCTGCTGGGTCTGGCCGCGGGAACGGATGCCTTCGGCGCGGTACTGCAGTTCTGCGGCGCCCTCGCGGCACTCACGGCTCTGGCCGCTGCTGCGAGCAGTTCGGATGGCCGGCGACTGGCGCTGCTGTGGCTGGCCGCCTCCCCGGTGCTGCTGATCCTCATCCCCAGCCAGAAACCCTATCTGCTGCCCCTGGCCGGCCTGGCGGTCGCGGGTGCGCTGCTCCTGCGCGGTGAACTCGACGCACCTCGCCAGTTGCTGCTGTGCATGGCGGCGGTTTTCGCCTTCGCCTGTAAATTGTCGTTTCTTCCAGATGCTGGCCTGCTCCTGCTCGCAGGCGGCTGGCGTGCGCATCGCGATGGATCGTTCACCCGATTTTGCACGATCGCCGTGGCAACCTTACTGGTTCTCGCCGGCCCGCTGATGCTGCGCAACTGGATGTTTTACGGAGACCCGCTCTCCCCGCTGCTTGAAGGCTGGAAAGCAAAGCCCGATGCCGCGTTGCTCGACTACATGCGTTACATCCGCGGTTTCCATCCCAAATCCTGGCTGGAATTTTTCAAGCTGCCCCTGCGCTGTTTTGTCGTGCTGCCCGGCGGCGACCCGACCTATTGTCTGGGTGCCGGCGCGCTGGGCTTCGGCTTTTTGTGGCCGGGACTGCGGCGGCGTGAGCCGCTCGCATCGCTCGCCACCGCCAGCCTGCTGACCGCGGTGGCTTTTGGGCCGTGGTCGGTGCGATTTTTTCTATCCGCCTATCTCTGGCTCGGATTGCTCGCGGCAAAAGCGGCACCCTCACGAGCCTCGGGGCTGCTTGGCCGCCTGCTGAGCGCGCAAGCGCTGCTGCTTCTGCCGCTGGCATTGTGGCTTGCAGCAGGCCGTTTCCCCGGCGCGGTGAACGGGGTTGCACGCGCGGCGACGTTGGAAAAACTCGCACGCGGCGCGAACGAGGCGCGCTGGTTGAACGCGACGATTCCGCCCGACCGCACGCTGATTGCGGGGCGCATCTCGACCTTTCTGTTCGAGCGCAGCCTGGATCCGGCCTTTGACATCAATCAGGGGCCTGCAATGACGCGGCTCTCGCACCTGGCGCGGCATCTGCGCGCAGGAGCGCGAGTGATTGTGGTGCAGACTCCGCACGAGCCGGACGACCCCGCCGCGCTGGCCGCGCCGCATTGTGGAACGCCGGTGGGCGCATCCGCGCAAGTGCGCATCGAGCGTATCTTTCGTCCTGCCGGCGCACCGGTATCGCTGCAGCTTTACGCCACCGATCCGGACGCTCCCGACTGCGCCGCCTGGCTGGAAGCGGCCACTGCCCATAACGGCATCCCGCCGCGCTGAACTTTTGGCGCAACCCTCCGCACGCCGTAAAATTTGCGCCTCATGGAAAATCTGAAATTGATCGAATGCGTGCCCAATATTTCCGCCGGTCGCGACAAAGCGGTCGTCGAGGCCGTCGCGGCGGCGGTGCGCGGGGTGCGCGGGGTGCGCCTGCTCGATGTGGATCCTGGCGCGGCGACCCACCGCACCGTCTTCACTTTCGCCGGCTCGCCCGAAGCGGTGCTGGAAGGGGCCTTCGTCCTGATCAAGACGGCGCAGCAACTGATCGACATGCGTTCGCACAGCGGCGAGCACGCGCGTCTTGGCGCCACCGATGTCTGCCCCTTCGTGCCACTGGAAGGCGCGACCCTGGCCGATTGCGCCGCCCTCGCGGAAAAGCTGGGCGCCCGCGTCGCGGCGGAACTCGGCATTCCGGTTTATCTCTACGAATCCGCAGCGCGGACGCCGCAGCGCAAAAATCTCGCCGAGATCCGCAGCGGCGAATACGAGGGGCTGAAGGCGAAACTGGCTGATCCCGCTTGGCAGCCCGACTTTGCTCCGGCAAAACCCGACTGGGACGGGGTCATCGCAAAATCGGGTGCGACCGTAATTGGCGCCCGGCCTTTTCTCATTGCCTACAATGTCAATCTCAATTCCCGCGATGAAAAACTGGCGCACGACATCGCGCTGACCATTCGCGAGGCGGGCCGCGCGAAGCGGGATGACGCGGGCAAGATCGTCAAGCAGGTGGACGGCAGCAGCGAGATGATTCCCGGGCGGCTGAAAGCGGTGAAGGCGGTCGGCTGGTTTATTCCCGAATTCTCCCGCGCGCAGATCTCCATCAACCTCACCGACCTGGAAACCACGCCGCTGCATAAACTTTTCGAGGTCTGCCGTGAAGAGGCGCACGCCCGCGGCCTGCGCGTCACCGGCAGCGAAATCGTCGGCCTGGTGCCCGAAGCGGCGCTGCTGGCTGCCGGGAAATATTTTCTGGAAAAACAGGGCAAGACTTCGGGCGTCCCGCGCTCGCAACTGATTGAAACGGCGGTGCTGTCATTGGGGCTTTCTGATCTGGGAAAATTCGATCCGCAGGAAAAGATCGTCGAATACCAACTGGCGAAGGCGGCGACGCCAGCGCAGACCTTGCGCGGCATGACCGTTTCGGCCTTCGCCGATGAGCTTTCCAGTGATTCGCCCGCGCCCGGCGGCGGCTCCGCGGCGGCGCTGGCGGGCGCGCTGGGTGCGGGTTTGAGCGCGATGGTCGCGGCGCTCACGCATGGGAAAAAAGGTTTCGAGGCCACCCGCACTGAAATGGACACGGCCGCTCGAGCGGCTCAGGCCGATAAGGAACAATTTCTCCTGGACATTGACCGCGACACCGACGCCTTCAACGCGGTGATGGCGGCGATGCGCCTGCCGAAGAAATCGGCAGCCGAGCAGCAAGCCCGCGCGGAGGTGATGGACGCCGCCAATCGCGGCGCTACTCTGATTCCCCTCTCCGTTCTCGAACGGGCCGCCTCCGCGTTGAATCAGACGGTCGTCGCCGCGGAAAAAGGCAACCCCAATTCCGTTTCCGACGCCGGGGTTTCCGCACTGCTGCTGCTCGCTTGCGCCGAGGGCGCCCACGACAATGTCCGCATCAACATGAAGGGCATGGAGGATTCGGCCTGGAAGAAGGAAATCCTTCAGCGCGCCGATACCGCCATATCCGCCGCGAAAGAGCGGGCCGCGCGCGCCCGCGCCGCTGTGGAAAAACAGTTGGTGTGAAAAAGACCTAAAACCTAAAACTCCGCGCGCATTTTTTTCAGGGCGGCGGGGAGGAAGTGGATGAGGTCGCCGGCGATGAGCCCTTCTTCGGTCAATTCTTCCGCGGCGAGATCGCCCGCCAAGCCGTGCCAATAAGCAGCGAGTGACGCGGCGGTTTCCGTGGCCAGCTTGCGCGCCAGCAGCGCGCCGGCGATGCCGGCCAACACATCGCCCGCGCCTGCAGTCGCCATGCCGGGATTGCCCGTCGGGTTGATGCGCAGATTTCCCTGCGCATCGGTGATGAGGGTCTGGTGCCCCTTGTAGATGACGCACGCGCCGGTCAGGCGGGCCAGCTTGAGCGCGAATTCCGGGCGTTGGCGATTGGCCTCCGCCGAACCGGTACCGAGCAGCCGCGCCGCTTCCCCAGCATGCGGGGTAATGACCAGCGGCGCGTTCCAGTCATTCGCCAGGGCCTCAGGCCGGCCGGCGAAAATATTGAGGGCGTCGGCATCGAGCACCGACGGCACCGACACCGCCCCGGCCAGTGCAGCCAGCAGTTGCGCCGCGCCCTCGCGGGTGCCCAGCCCCATGCCGCACACCAGCGCGTCGGCGTGGTCGAGGGCGGATTTCAGCTCGGCAAAAGCGCCGGAATCCACTTCGCCATTTTTTTCGGGCAGCGCCAGGGTCATCAGCTCCGGTGCGTGCGCGGAAATCTGGCCGAGCACCGACCCCGGCGCCGCGACGGTGACCAGCCCCGCGCCCGCGCGCAGCGCCGCGAGCCCCGCCAGCGCGGGCGCACCTGATTTTCCACGCGAACCGCCGATGACCAGAACATGCCCGAACTGCCCTTTGTGCGCGGCGCGCGGGCGGCGCTTGAGCGCCTCGGCGAACCGGGCCGGCGCGAGCAGTTCCCAGGCGGGATGGGCCGGCAATAAATCGAGCGGCAGTCCGATGTCCAGCAGTTCCACTTCGCCGCAGCCCTTGCGCGCGGGATCGAGAAGATGACAGGGCTTGAGCGCGCCGATCGCGAAAGTGACCGCGGCCGCCATGTAGGAACCAATGGGGTGGGCATCGTCGGCCGAGAGGCCGGAGGGAATGTCGAGGGCAAAAATCTTTCCCGCGAATTCCAGCTGCACCGTGTCCACCACGCGTCCGGCAAAACTTTCCAGCGGACGATTGAGGCCGGAACCGTGCAGCGCATCAAGCAGCGCGCCGTGGCCGACGAACTTCGGCCGGGCATGTTCGAGCGCCGACTCATCGGTGAGCTCGATCACCCGTCCGCCTGCGGCGCGATATCGCGCCAGCATGAGGGCCGGAACGGGCGGCAATTTTTCAATGCGGGAAAGCAAAAAAACCGTGGCCAGCCGGCCGCTCGCCAGCCAGCGGCGCGCCACCACCATGCCGTCGCCGCCATTGTTGCCCGCGCCGCACAGCACCGCGAGCGCCGGCGATTTCTGCACAGGCCCCAGCCGCCGTTCCAGCGCCGCAAAAACCGCCGCCCCCGCCGCCTCCATAAGCGCCTCGGGGGGCAGATGACGCTGCGCCGCCGCCTGCGCATCAAGCGCCTGCATCTGCGCCGCGGTCACGATCCTCATGCCATAAGTGTGCATCCGGGCGGGGCGAAATGCAAGAAGCGTTCGCGGGTATTTTGAGCGCGTGTGTACAAAAATTATTCCCGAGGTTGATTTATCAGCTGATGGCTTTAATCAATTTCGGAAACGAGACATCGTAGCGATAAGCGACGCCCATATGCCCGTCATCAAAGAATTCGGTTTCATGCGCGACGCCCAGGTTCTTCAGGGTCTTGCTCAGAATTCGCGTCCCCCATTGCAAGTTGAATTCGTCTTTCTCACCGCAGTCGATGAAGAGGAGTTTCAGTTTTTTCAGATTGTCCGCGTACTTCGGCGCCATGCGCACCGGATCGAAGGCAAGCCAGCGGCCGAACACTTCCGCATTCAATTCGCCGGTCTCCAAATCCATCGGCCAGTCGAAGCCGAGCGGGCTTAGCGGGTTGGGCGAATAGCAGGCGGCCATGCAGACGATGTCGAGGGCGACCAGCCATTCGTGCTCCATCTTGCGCGGGGTCTTTTGGAACGCCTCCCAGAATTTGTCGAAGCCGCCGTGCTTTTTCAGGATGGCGGCAGTCTTGGGAAAATCGGGCAGGTAACAATATTCGAAATAGCTGTCGCCGGAATGGTCGGCGGCGGCCTGCCAGATTTCGGGATGGCGCGCGGCCAGGCGGAAGCTGCCGAAGCCGCCCGAGGATTTTCCCGCGATGGCGTGGGCCGATACTTTCAGCTTGCTTTCAATGAAGGGGCGGATCTCGTCCACCAGGTAGTCCTCATAGCGGCCGGTGCCGGCGGAATTGACAAACTGCGAGCCGCCCCAGCGCGTCCAGCAGTCGGGAATAACGCAGGCCGCAGGCGGCATCGCCCCGGAATTGATCAGGCGGTCGAGCCGCTGCGGTACTGATTCCCCCCACGGTTCCTCCCGTAAAGCAAATGCGGGCGAGCCGGTATAGCCATAGATGAACCACAAGAGCGGCAGTGGCCCGCTACTCGCGCGGTCATAGCCGGGCGGCGTGTAGAGATGCACCTTGCGCACCCAGGGGTCGCGCAGGAAATTGTCCTTGAGAACTTGGGATTCAAATTCGAACGACTCGACCAGACCTTGCGACATGAGGAGCTCCAGAGAGAAGAATTCACCGCGAAAGGCGCGAAATACACGAAAGTCAGAGGGGAGGAATAATAGCTGGAGATTGAAATGATTGAGGCGGCTATCCCATCTGATAATTCCGGAGAGTCGATGCAAGATCAACCGTGTGTTTCTTAATTTCGCGCATTTAGCGCTTTTCGCGGTTTTCTGACCTGCGCTTTCTTCAACCCGCCGCCGTAGCCGGCAGGAATTTGACGCGCAGCACGCGGCGAGGTTCGGCTTCCAGGACTTCCACATTTTCACCAGCGACCCGCAGTATTTCCCCCGCCTGGGGAATTCGCCCGAGATGGGTGGTGAGCCAGCCGCCCACCGTCTCCACGCCGATGGCGGCCAGCGCGCGTTCCGCCCGCGCATTGAATTCGTATAGCGAAAAATCGCCGGGCACGCTGATCTCGCCATTCGTGTCGCGGGCGAAATCGGATGAAGTCTCCTCGTGTGGATCATTGATGTCGCCGACGATTTCCTCGAGCAGATCCTCCAGCGTCACCAGCCCTGCGGTGCCGCCATATTCGTCCACGATGATGGCGAGCTGTTCGCGCTTCAGGCGCAATTCCTGCAAGAGCGCGTGCAGCGGCTTGCTGGCGGGCGCGAAGACCGGCGGTCGTGCATGCGGCAGCAGCGGGGCATCAAATGCGCCGACCTCGATCATGGGATAGATGTCCTTGACATAAAGAATTCCCGCGATTTCGTCGAGCGATTCGCCGTGAAGCGGAATGCGGGTGTGGCGGTTTTCCACCAGCACCGCGAGCAGGTCGGCGAGCGAGGCGGTCTTTTCGAGCGAAACGATATCGGTTCGCGGGGTCATCACCTCGCGCGCCACGGCGTCGCCGAAATCAAGTGCTCCCTGGATGAGCGCCTTGTCGGCGTCCTCGATGATGCCTTCGCGTTGGCCCAAGCGGATCAGCGCGTCCACCTCCTGCTGGGCCGCCGCGGGATCGTCCGCTTCGTCTCCGGCGACTTCCTCGCGCAGTCTGGCCAGTTTTTCAACCAGTGTGCCCAGCGGCACGGTAAAGGGGGAGAGCAGCAAATCCACCACGGCAAAAACCGGCGCGGTGATGGCGGCCGTCCATTCGGGCGCGGCGGTCACGGCCAGCCGCGGAAGCAATTGCGCCACCAGCACCAGAATCAAACAGATGATGAGCGCCTCGGGCGGCTGGGCGCCCAACCTGAGCGCGAGAAAATAGTTGAGCAGATGACCGAACCCCATCGCCATCGGTGCGGTCAAGCCATGGCGCAGCGGCCGGTCCAGCATCCGCCGCAATCTGCGCCTGACCGGCGGCGCCGGGTGCTCCTCGGCCATGCGCAAGAGCTGCACGCGCGAGAGCTGCGTCGTCAGTCCATGCCACGCAGCCACGAACTGCTGCACGCAAAGATTCAACAAAAAAAACGCCAGCGGCCAGCCCGGTAGCGTGAGGGGATCATTCACCCGCGCAATTATCGCGCGTGTGAGTGGCTGGAGGAGATGGGGTCGCGGGCCTTCGCGTGTCGTTCATGCCCCCGCTTCAGCGCTCATCCGCCTATCCCCAATTTTCGGCGTAATTTCCGTTCCAGGCGATTCATTTCGCCCTGATCATTTTCGTGGTCGAAGCCGATCAGGTGGAGGAGGCCGTGCAGGACGAGTTGGCGGGCGCGGCGGGGGAGCTGGGCGCCGGGGAATCGCGGAGCAAGATAGTCGGGACACAGGATGATGTCGCCGAGCGGGCGCGGGCCGGGCACCGCGAGTTCGGACGCAGGGAAGGAGAGGACATCGGTGGCGCGGTCAATGCCGAGATGAACCCGTTTGAGCGCGCGCATCTCGGTGGCGGGCACGAAGCCGATGGTGACGAAATCAGCGCGGTGCGACAGTGCGAGTGCGGCGTCGGCCTCCCGCACGGTGGCGCGGATTCCCTTCAGATCCAGTTTTCTGCCGTGCGCGGCGCGATGCCAGTCGATCCGCAGGGCCACGGAAATTTATTTTCCGCCCATTCTCGGCTCGGCATCTTTGAACGGCAGCGGTTCCGACTTTGCCCGCTCGCTGGTTTCGTAGGCGTTGACGATCTTGCGCACCAGCGGGTGGCGGACGACATCCTTTTCCTGGAAGAAGGTGAAGCCGATGCCCTCGACGCCGCGCAGGATGTCGATGGCGTCCACCAGGCCCGAACGGCGGCCGCGCTCGAGGTCGATCTGCGTGACATCCCCCGTGACCACCGCGCGCGAGCCGTAACCGATGCGGGTGAGGAACATCTTCATCTGTTCGGTGGTGGTGTTCTGCCCCTCGTCGAGAATGATGAAGGCGTCGGTGAGGGTGCGGCCGCGCATGAAAGCGAGTGGCGCGATTTCGATGGTGCCGATCTCCATGTATTTGAGGACGCGCTCGCGTTCCAGAAGATCAAACAGCGCGTCATAGAGCGGACGCAGATAGGGATCGACTTTTTCCGCGAGATCACCGGGCAGGAAGCCCAGTTTTTCCCCGGCTTCGACCGCCGGGCGGGTGAGGATAATGCGCTTGACCTCGCCGGCCTTGAGCGCGGCGACCGCGAGCGTGACGGCGAGATAGGTCTTGCCGGTGCCGGCCGGGCCGACCCCGAACACCAGATCCATGTTCTGCACCTGCTGGATGTAACGCGACTGGGTGAGCGACTTGGGGGTGACCTGTTTCACGCCGCCGGTCTTCATGCGCTGGCCGACGAGAAAATCGCTCAGCGTGCCTTCGTAGCCATCGCTGTAAAGGTTGAGCGCGGTCATCACATCAGCGGCTTTCAGGGTGTAGCCGGTGCGGGCGAGGGCGTCAAGTTCGCCGAGAATGCGCACGGTTTTTTTCATGCCCGGCTCAGGCCCGTCCACGAGCACTTGTTCCCCGCGGGCGGAAATGGTGACCCCGAAGGCGTCCTCCAGAAGCTTGCGCTCCTGATCGCGCACCCCGAAAATCCGTCGACTGATGTCCTCGGGCAATGTCAGCTTGTTCATCGGGTTGAATTTTAACCCGGCTGAAGGGGGGAAATGATCGAGCCGGTTAATCCTTTTCCTATGCCTTCCGGTCTTGAAGGCGAGTAGGATCGGACGGCGATGCCGGGATCGCTGAACCGTGCGGCAATTTTCCGGCGCCCCATCTTTTTTGAGGAGACTCATCATGCACCGACTGGTTCAATCTTTTCTCGCCCTGCCTGCGCTGGTCGGCCTGCTGGCCCTGGGCGCCCCCTCCCTGCACGCAGAAAACGACTCCGGCGCGGGGGCCAGCGTCGCCCAGAATTCCCCCGGCGTTTACGGGCCTGTCACTTTCGAACGCACCGCCGGTCCGCCGGATATTTATAACGATCACTTCCCGGTTCCCGCGGCCGGAAATTATGTGCTCTGGCTGAAAAACGGCGATTTCAATGAAGATGGCGATCCGGAGCACCGGGTGGCCAGCAGCAGCGTGGTGGTGAATGGCGCCATGGTGATCAGCCCCAGTGATCTCAATGAAACCGTGGACCGGGTGCAAAAAACCATCCCGCTCATGGCCGGCGAAAACACCATCAGCGTGCAAGTGAATGGCCAGCCCGGCGGTTACTTCACGATCGCCATTTCGCGCGCCCCCTACGACCTCACGCTCGGCCGCCTGGTGCTGCCGTGGGCGACGACACAGGGTTCGACCGCGAATATCGCGCTGAAAAACGGCAGCCATCGTTACAAGCGGGGCGTACGCGCGGTTTTCTACAACGAAGACGGCAGCATTGCCGGCAAATCAGCACGCATCATTCTGAACCCGCACGGTTCGACTTATGTGAATCTGGCGGCGCTGGCGGGGGGCATCAACTTCTCGTCCGGCAGCGTGGAATTCATGTGGGCGGGGCCCGGCCCGGCGCGCGTGTTCGGCTATGCCCGCGTCAGGGATTCCGGCAGCGGCCTGGAGACGGTCGTGCAGCTCAACCACGCGGGCTATCACCGGCGGCGCAAGGCCAATCCGGCCAGCTAATGACCGGCGGCAATTTCCCCCTTGGGGATTGACATTGACGGGGCGTCCACGGACGCCCCGTTTTATTTGCACCTGATTTGCCTCGGCGCGGCCGGCCTCCCGGTTAGGGGCCGCAACGAAATAACAGTAGCAAAGATGACTGTCGAGTCGCCCGAATGGCAAGGCGCGAGGAGCGCGCATACCCGAAGGTATGTAAGCGACG
>JAYVQF010000317.1:0-3975 GCA_043777195.1 Thermoanaerobaculia bacterium | reverse complement strand
AGGCGCCGGTGGTGATCCGGCTCCCGGACGGACGGCGGATCGAGTGGGACTGGAAACTTTCCGCGCCGCTGGCGACCCGCGAATTCGCGCCGGCGACGACGGACGCCGCGGCCGGCCCGCAGGGGGCGCCAGCCGCCGATGCGCTGCCGCTGCGCGTGGCGGGGCTGCTGCAGTTCACGCGCGAGCAGAGCGGGACCCGCTTTAATTTCATCCCCGGCGACCCGACGCTGCGCACGATGCTGCGCATGCCGGACGGGATGAGCGCCGAATGGGCACCGTCGGAAGGCGGCGGCCGGCTGCTGCTCCTCTCGCGCGGTTACCCAGTGGCGAATCTGGCGCTGGCGCTCAGCGGCTACGGCGCGGAATTGCGCGCGAGCCGCCACGCGGGCGAGTACGAATTCAGCTTCACCGCCCAGAAGATAACGACCGCGACCCTGCAAGCCGCGGGTGGCGGGCCGGGGATAGACGGGTATATCGCTCCGGGTGCCGGTTGGCGCGGGCAAATGAGCCGGGATAACAGTGCCAACCCCAACAGTGGCTATGTCTACAATGGCACCGCGTCGTTCGTCGGCTCGAATAACGGCCTTTCCAGCATCTGGTGGATGCGGGCTGTACTGCAATGGTCACTCTCGGCGATCCCGCAGAATTCGACCATCGAAAATGCTTATCTCTGGCCGTTGAAAATCACGAAAAAATACGGCGCTGCCACGACCAACCTCTACATACGGGATGTCACCTACAACACGGCGATCCCGTTCCCCGCGTACAGCGCCGCCGCGTTCGACGACCTTTACGCGGCGCGGCCGGGCCATGACCCTTACCTCGACACGACGGTAGCCGGCGCGGATCAGGCGGTCAACCTCACGATCTATTCGACACTTGGTCATCAGGCGTCGCAGGATATCAACGCTTCCCCGCGCGGAACCGGAAGCAGCAAATTCGAGATTGGTTTCTCATCCGACGCGGTGATGACGCTGCCCTACGGCCAGTATTTCGACCTCGACCCGACCAGCGTCCTGTGGGTGTACTTCAACGACTACGCCCACAACCAGGTGATGATCACCGGGAACAACCCGTTCGGGAACAACGGCCAGCCGCGCTCGGTCCGCCTCTACAACTACGGCGAGGACATGGACATCACCAACTGGCAGATCTCGTCCGTCAATTATCTCGGGACGACGCAGAGCTTCACCATCCCGCCGGTCACCACCACGCCCTATTCGCCGCGCATCCTCGGGCGACACCAGCCGCTCGACATCTTCGACACCATCGACCCGAGCTGGAACGGCAGTTATCGGATGATCACGAACGCGAATATTTTCACCTGGGACAACCTCGCCACGCCCGGGGGTGATCCGCTGCAAATCTCGCTCATCCGGGCCGTCGGCGGCACCGCCGATTACGCCTGCTTCGCCGGGGCGACGCCACCCGCAAACGCCTACTGGAACGGCGCCTGCCCGAGCTTCCCGGCCGGCTACACGATGTATGTCCGCAACCGCGACAGCGACACCGACAGCGGCGCCGACTGGTCCACGATCCCCTACCTGACCTCGAATTCGCTCTTCCCCGGCGAGATCGGCGCCCGTCGCCGCAGCGAGGTCGTCATCAACGGGCTGCTCGCCTACGGCGGGCCGGTGAAGGAAAATGAAGTCGAGCTGCTCAATTTCGGACCGCCGATCAATTTGCAGAATTGGTCGCTCCAGTTCTACGACGCCGCGGGTACCAACCACGGCTTCACGATCACGGGCTCCACGCCGGTCAACACCGGCGAGCGGGTCTGGTTGGTGGAAACCAACCTGTTCGGTATTCCCAGCAATGGCTACCCCCCGGCAGACGCCCGCCACATCAATATGAATTTCGCCACCGGGCTGGGTTGGGATCTCAATCCCCACGGCGGCGAGGTGATGCTCTTTGACGCGGGCGGCAAACCGCGCGACTACCTCGTCTTCGGCGACCGGCGCCCCTACCTACCCTACGCCTATGACTACCTGAACTGGATCGGCGGCAATGTGCTGGTCCCCTATACCCAGCCGGTCATCGACCGCACCGGGGATCTCTCGACGAGCTCCGCGGGGGATTGGACCGCGGGCCAGTGGAATTACGGCGTCAACGGACCGTCGTGGTTCCAGGAGCCCGGCTGGTCGCCCGGCCAGCGGGTCATCAACCGCGTGCAGGACGAGCTCGGCATCCAGCAGCCGGGAGGCAACGGCGGCTACGCCGGCGCGCACGGCTACGGCAGCCGCGTCCTGCCGTTCCAAATGGTCGGTCTGGAGCGGATCGCGATGCCCGCCGAGATCCAGATGGAGGGCGGGGTCAACAATGTCCGCTTCGTCGTGAAAAAAGCGGGGTCCGCGACCGTTTACTACGACTCCGGCCCCTTTTCGGCGCCCCAGCCGGGCGTGCAGGTGGTGACCAGCCCGCTCATCAGCCCGCCGCTGATCCTGGATAACGGGTACTACGATGTGATGCTCTACGTGAACGGCGCGTGGAGCCATTTCTCGGGCCCTTCGACGATTTACGAGAACCTCTCATTCGCCGATTGGTTCAGCTCGAACGGCATGGCCGGGGAGGCGGGCTTCACCCCCACCGCGGCGACGAACGCCGCGATCAGCCCCTCGTACCCGATCCACCAGTGGCTCGATGTGATCCACCCGCCGCTGATCACCAATCCTTCCATCTCGACCGCGTACCCCCCGTATTTCCCGTTGCCCGACGGCGAACTGACCGTCGCATATTCATTCGCCCATGCTTCGAGTGGCGGTTACGGGACGGCGCGGACTTGGATGGTGAGCGCCGGGACGCTGCCGCCGGGGCTGGCGATGTCCACCGCGGGTGTCATCACGGGAACCCCGACCCTCGACGGCACCTATACCTTCACGGTGCGGGTCACCGACGCGGCGAATCTTTACCGCGAGCAGAACGAGCAGTTGATCGTGCGCCCGCGGCTGCTGGTCGCCACCTCGGCGCTGCCCTACTATGACAATTCGAGTGCACCCTACAGTTTCCCGTTGCAGGCCTTCGGCGGGGTCGCACCGATGAGCTGGAGCTGCGCCGGGTTGCCCGCGGGGCTCGCCTGCAACGCGGCGGGCGTCATCTCCGGCACCGTGACCGCCGCGGTCGCCAACGGCCCCTACACCGTCACTGTGCAGGTGACCGACGCCAACGGGCTGACTGCCAGCCGCGTTCTCAAGCTGGTCGTCTACCGCACCCCGCAGATTCTCACCCCCGCGCTGGCCAACGGCTATGTCGGCTACGACTACGGCTCGCTGCGGCTGGTGGCCGCTGGCGGCAGCGGGGCGCCGAATTGGACGGTTTTCAGCGGCGCGTTGCCCCCCGGCTTGACGCTCGCGGCCGCCACCGGCGTCATCACCGGCACCCCAACCGTGGCGGGCAGCTATTCGGTGACGATCCAATTCGCCAACGCCGGGGGCACGGACTCCCGCTTGTACACCCTCCGCATCGACAAGCCGAGCGCGCCGAATTACTGGATCCGCCGCGGCCTCTCCGGCGCCGACCTCGACCAGATTTATTATTCGCCCGCGTTCGCCCAGGACCAGACCGTCCTCGCGGTGAGCCACGGCTCGATCGTCCTGATCTCGCAGGACGGTGGCTTTTTTTGGAAGCGCACCGGCTTTAACCTCAGGCCCGCCTGGGGCCAGTCGGGCGCCACCGCGGCGATCCCGCTGCGCACGATCGCCTTCCACCCGTCGTTCGACGGCCGGACGGGCTTCGGCAACAAGACGATTCTCATCAACACCAACGAACGCTATCCCCAGTTGTTCCGCAGCGACGACCTCGGCGCCAACTGGTCTCCCGTCCAGAGCGTCAGCCCGACCAATTTTTACTGCGACGACGGCCCCTGGTTCGCCCCCTCCGGGGTGATCTACTGCGCCGGGCGCAGCAACGAATTGCCCTCCACCTCCTCGCTTTATCGCAGCAACGCGGCGCTCACCTCGTGGACCGCGCTCGACCCGA
>JAYVQF010000316.1:0-4066 GCA_043777195.1 Thermoanaerobaculia bacterium | reverse complement strand
GTCTATGTCGCCGCGGCCTTCGGCGCCGGGCCGCTCACCGATGCCTACATCGCCGCCTTCACGCTGCCCGATTTTCTCCTGTATCTCTTCGCCGGCGGTTCGATCTCGATCACCTTCATTTCCCTCTATGGCCGGCGCATCGCGGCCGGCGCGGAGGCGGAAGCGGAGGAAGCCTTCTCCATCATCATTACGGTGTTGGTGCTCGCCTTCACCGTCGTGGCGATGCTCGGCGTCCTCTTCGCCCCCTGGTTCACCGCGCACTGGTTTCGCGGTTTCTCCCCCGACCAGGCCGCGCTCTGCGTCCGCCTCACCCGCCTCTTAATGCCGCAGCCGGTTTTCTTTCTCATCGGCGGCGTGATCTCGGCGGTCTTGCAAACCCGGCGGAAATTTCTCATCCCCGCCCTCGCGCCGCTGGTCTATACGCTGGCGATTATTCTCGGCGGCATCCTGCTCAAGAGCCGCGAAGGGATCGCGGGGCTGGCCATCGGCGCGACGGTGGGCGCAGCGCTCGGGCCTTTCCTGCTGAACGCGTTCGGGGCGGCGAGCGCGAAGATCCGTTATCGCCCCAGCCTGAATCTCAGCCACCCGGCGTTTCGGGAATGGCTATGGCTCTCCATTCCGCTGATGCTCGGGGTTTCGGTGGTGGCGGCGGATGACTGGATCATGCGCTACTTCGCGTCGGGCGCGGCCGGCGAGATCACGCTGCTCAACAATGCCAAGCGGCTGCTGCAATTGCCCATCGGGGTTTTCGGCCAGGCGGCGGGCATCGCCGCGCTGCCCTTCTTTGCCGCGCTTTGGGGCGCCGATAAAAAAATTGAATTCGCCGCCGCAGTGAATGGCGCGGTGACGCGGCTCGCCGCGGTCTGCCTGCTGGTCACCGGCTGGCTCGCCGTCGCCGCCCCGGCGATCACCGATATCTACCTGCGCCGCGGCAAATTCAGCCTCGAGAATTCTCACCTGACCGCGCTCCACTTTGCCGGCTTCATGCCCGCGCTCGTTTTTTGGGCGGTGCAGGGTCTTTACGCCCGCGGCTTCTACGCCGCGGGCGACATGGTGCGGCCGATGGTGGCGGGCACCCTCATCACGATTCTTTCATTGCCCATTTATGCGCTGCTATTCCATCATTGGGGAATTAACGGCCTCATCGCCGCCTCTGATCTCGCCATCCTCACCCACACCGTCGTTCTCGCGGTCATGCTCGACCGCAAAGGCTGGGTGCCGCTACGCGGACTCGATTGGCGTGAGCTGGGAAAATGTTTCTTCGCCGCTCTCGCCGGCGGCGGCGCGGGTCTTCTTGCCCTCCGTATCACCCCCTACCTCGGCACCCGCCGCTCCGCAGTCGCAGCCCTTCTCGGCGTTTCATTCGCGTGGTTGTGGGCAGCAGGCGCAGTGCTCTGGATCACAAACGCACGACTGCCGAAAGAGTTGTGGGGAAAGCTTGCGGCAAAAGCCCGGTCCGCACCGGGTTGATCGCAACGATACAAAATAATCTTGCGTGTACAGTGGCGGTATGAAAAATCTAGCCGTCGACAAAAGGCAAGATATTATTTTTTTTATTTATTGCCACGATAATAAACAAAGTTGCTAATGCAGCTGCTCCAATCACTGCGCTGAGTTTCCGTATAGTAAGAAGTTTCTCAATGTACCGCATTTCTAGGGGATGAACATTTGCGTATTTCAGCAATTCGGATTTCTTTTTCCTATGCATTGTTATAAATAGATACAAAAAGGCGATATCGGGCTTGCATTTTTTGATCCAGATAATATGCAACCACAAATCAGTGACAAGAGTTATTGGAATCGAGATAATCATGGCGATAAGCGGTATCTCGATTAGTTTTTCAAGTAAAGTCATAATCTATTTCCTGTTGAAATGAAAATCCGGATTTGGGCGAATCCGCATTGCTCGCGCAGCGGAGCGCGATTCTTGCACGATTGAGGGATGCATTCGTCAGTAAACGACTTAAGAATACGACACATATAGTATGGTAACTGTTGAAAAGATAAATAGCATGATAGATCCATTCAATACATATCGAGCAACCATTAATTTCCACCTATACTTGCAGGAAGTCTTGGCCTCATTACTTGCCCGAACCAAGTCGGCTTTGTCATAGTTATACTTATACATATCAATAAATGATATATTCATTATCTGGCATAAGATTTTATCTATATATGCCACAGCGAACAACGCGCCAAAGCCTGATATCCAGAATATTGCAGAAAGCAGATTTATGGTGATCATGATTGATACCGATTTATGATTGAACTGAAGCGTTGAATTTCTGCTTGATCGCCCGCGTGGCTTCCCATTCCCGCCGCAAAATTGCCAAGCCGTATTCCGGCTGCGCTGAAATTTCCAAGAGGGGAAATGACTTTGCTGATTCTTTCATCCATTCTCCTGACTCCGATTGCCTAAGCGAGCGTGCCTGCAAATGGCTGCGGCGCACCGGAGCTTCGGAATTGAAGAATTTCTCCAGCGCGAAAACCGCGTCCCGAACTGATTCGGTTTTCAGCACTGCGCCTGTCTTTTCCGCCCACTGGGTCACTACCGTCAGCCCGCGCAGCACATCATATTCGTAGAAGCGGGGAAAGATCGGCGTGAGCCAGTCGGGGTTGATGAGTTCGCCGCTCGATTTTTTCCAGCCGAGTTTGCGATCGAGCAGGTAATTCGCGGCGCGCGCCAAGAAATTCAGTTCGGGTTCAGTGAACGGCCGCGGCGTGCAGTGGAGGATTGCCTCCAGCGCGGTTGTGGTGGAGACCAGCGAGCCGACTGTTGCGCCGAAATCGCAGTTGAGTCCGCCATCGGGGAGTGGGTAGCGGAGCAGCCACGGCCGCAGCCAGGGAATTTCATCGTCCACCGCGACCCCGCAACCGTGCAAAATTTGGAACATCACCCCGACTGCGCAGTGGCAGATCACATCGCGGTAGGGATCTTTCCCCGGCGGCAAATCGCCTTCCGCGGCGGGAAAATCGCGCAGGTAATGGCCGTTGATCGCCGCGACCATGGCCTTCACCACAACCGGCGGAATTTTTTTCGCCCGCCCCATCTCCCACAGCAGCGCCATCCGCCACCACGGCCCCTCCCATTTCGGCCAGTAGGGGTCTGCGGCGATCTGCGCGAGCGCTTCGCCGGATTCAAGGAAGCGGATGGTCTCAGCCATTTCTGGCGCGGTGCCGTGCATGCCCTGCTCCTGTTTATCAGCTCGCGATCATCAACCTGCGGCTGCTTTCACCGCGTCCGCGCCCGCAACCTTCGCGATCTGCTGCCGAATCTGTGAAAAAAAGCGGGGCAGGCCGAACAATTCTTCAAGGCGGGCGCGGTTTTCCGGATGCGCAAGAGTCGCGCTCGTTGCCGCGAGCCGTGCTGCGCCTGCAAGCGGATCGTTCGAATAATTCGTCATCGTTATTGCACCCCCCTCGTCGCCGAACACCGCCGTTGCAATTTCCGCAAAGCCGCCGCTGCCGCCGTGCAGGATGGGGCAACCGGCCGCAAATGCCTCCACCGCGCTGAGGCCGAAGTCCTCTTCACCGGGACACAAGAGCGCGCGGGCCTGCTGAAATTCGGCGATGAGTTCGCCTTCGGACAGGCGGCCGGTGAATTTGACCGGCAGCCCCCGCGCCAGCGCTTCCAGGTTTTTTCTCTCCGGGCCGTCGCCGACGATGCGTAGCGGGGCGCCCAAGGTGCGGCAAAATTCAATCGCCTGTTCGATCCGTTTGTAAGCAACCAATCTTGAAACCACGAGAAAGTGATCGCCGCGCGCGGGCGCGGTGGCGGGTCGGTAAAATCGCTCCAGCTCCACCGCGGGATAGACGAAATCAGCCGTACGCCCGTAGGCCCGCTGCGCGCGCGCCGCGGTGTGGGCGGAATTGCCGAACAGCACGGTCGCGCGCGCGCCCGCGGCCGCGTCCCAGGCTTTCAATCGATCGAGCTGCCAATTGATGAACCCGCCGCGCATTCCAATGTCGAGTCCGGCCGCCGCGAGATATTCCGCGCGCAGATCCCAGGCATAGCGCATCGGCGTATGGCAATAACTGACGAGCGGCGTGCCCGCGCCCGGCC
>JAYVQF010000315.1:0-16109 GCA_043777195.1 Thermoanaerobaculia bacterium | reverse complement strand
CCCTACGCCGCGCAAAAGCTCAGGTCGAGTGGCGGCGAGCGCATCAAGCTTTACCGTGACGGACTGGCGCGGGTGATTGACGATCTGCGCAAAGTGCTGGAATTGTCGCCGCAACACGAAGCCGCGCGGGCGCAGCTCTCCGAGGCGAACATGGAGCTGTGGCGGCTGGCGCTTGCGGAAAAAAATATCGCGCTGATGCAATCCACCCGCGCGGAAGTGGAGCGCTACGCTGGAACGAATAGCCGATACGCCGACGAGCTTAATGGCTGGGGCAGCCTGCAACTGGCCCTGAGCCCGCCAGACGCCGAAGCGTTTCTCTTCAGCTTCGAACCCTACGCCGGTACGGATCGCAGCGGCGCCTTGCAAACTCCGCGACTGGTGCCGGTTCCGTTTGATCTCAAGGCGCTGAAGGCGGATCGCAAACGGCTGCTGGAAATGCAAAAACGCGACTCGGCAGGCGAAGGGCTGGCACCGGATGCCGTTTCCATTTTTGATCTCACGACCACTCCGGAATCCCGTTTGGGCGCCGGCTCGGCGACGGCCGGAAAATTGCCGCCCGGCAGTTACCTGCTCCTGCTCCGCGCCGGCGGGGTGGAAATCCGCGTGCCCGTCGCCATCGGCCGCGGTGAAAAAGTGCAACGGAGCTACACGGTGCCCGGGGCTGACGCAATTCCGCCGGGCTTCGTTCACCTGGCGGGCGGCGGCGCCGCACCGGTGGGCGCGGTGGGTGGCAGCGCCAATGCGGGCGCGCCCGATCCGCATGACATGTCAATTAGTGACGCACTGATCGCGCGCGAGGAAGTCACTATGGGGGAATACGCGGACTATCTCAAGGAGCTCGCGAAGAAAAATCCGGCCGACGCGCGCAAACATTATCCCCACGATTTCGGTCCGGACAACGCCTCGAAATTTCTCGCCGAGCTCAAGGGCGGTGAACTGGTGCCGGCGCAACCCGATCCCAATTTTTTGCGGTCTTCGGTGCGCGGCGTGACGCTGGAAGAGGCGCGCGCGTACATCGCCTGGCGTTCGGCCAAGGACAATCTCCCCTATCGCCTGCCCAAAGATTGGGAATGGGAAATCGCCTGCCGCGGCGCCGACGGACGCAATTTTTCCTGGGGCAACGAACCGGGCATCGGCTTCGCGGTCGTCACCCAGGGCTATGGCGGCCAGCCCGGCGGCATGAGTTGGGCGTGGAAGGATTACAAGGATGAATCGCCCTGGGGCGCGCACAACCTCGCCGGCGGCGCGGCGGAGTGGACCGGCTCCTATTTCAAGGCGGACGCAGCCGCGAGCGATCCGGTTTATCACCAGTTCGCCATCCGCGGCAACGCCTGGGCCCTGCCGCCCGTCGGCCTCATGTGCAATTTCCGCACCTCCGGCCAGCCCGACTATTTCCACCCCACCATCGGCTTCCGGCTGGCGCTCGATTATCCGGTGAAGCCGGGGGTTGTGACAATGCAAACCCTGAGCGAACCGCAAAACGAACACAACCACGCGGGGCATGAAAATCATCACTGAATAATTCGGACGCAATGATTGCCGCACTCAATTCGGCTCAGGAGACTTCCATGCCTGTCAAACCGATACCCGAAGGATTCAGCACCCTCACCCCGCACCTCACGATCAAGGACGCGGCGGCGGCCGTCGAGTTTTACAAAAAGGCGTTCGGCGCCGTGGAATTGGAACGCCACAATGGCCCTGATGGAAAATCGATCATGCACGCCACGCTGAAAATCGGCGATTCCCGCTTGATGCTCAATGACGAATTTCCAGAGATGGGCGCGAAAGGGCCGCAATCGCTGGGCGGCTCGCCGGTATGCATGCATGTTTCAGTCGCGGCGGTGGATGAATGGTTCGCCCGCGCGGTTGCGGCCGGGGCCAAAGTGACGATGCCGCTTGCCGACATGTTCTGGGGCGACCGTTACGGCCAACTTGAAGATCCCTTCGGCCACAAGTGGTCGCTCGCCACACACATCGAGGATGTCTCCCCCGAGGAATCAGCCCGGCGCATGCAGAAGGCATTTGGTGGGGGGTAATCCGGAGTCATAGTGCCAAGGTCGAGGATTTTAGGGTCAAAAGCTTTATTAGG
This sequence comes from Thermoanaerobaculia bacterium, assembly GCA_043777195.1. Classification (GTDB taxonomy): domain Bacteria; phylum Acidobacteriota; class UBA4820; order JAYVQF01; family JAYVQF01; genus JAYVQF01. The sequence continues at coordinate 14,020 of JAYVQF010000315.1, read as the reverse complement.
TAGAACATAAAATGAAACGATTTAACGCTCTTTTGCTTCCATTGCTCGCCTGTTTGCTGGGTGAGGCGGTCGTCTTTCAACCCACGCTGACCAGCGGCTTCCGGCGCATACAGGCGGATCTCGGCGACACCCGGCTGAACAATTACAACATGGAAAGGGGTTATCGCTGGCTCAAGCGGGATCCGCAATTTCGCAATTACTGGAATCCCCCCTTCTATTATCCGCAACCAAATCTGGGCGGAACCCTGGATGTTCAATTGGGTTCTTTACCGCCTTATGCGATGCTGCGCACGGCGGGCTTGCCGAGTGATACGGCGTTTCAGGGGTGGATGATGATCATCTGCGCATTCAACTTTGCAGCGGCTTATCTCCTGCTCGTCCGGGTGTTTTCTTTATCCCCCATTCCGGCGAGCGCTGGCTCCTATTTTTTTGCGTTCTCCGTGACGCGAATAAACCACATGACCCATCAACAGTTGCTCGTAGGATTTTTCCTGGTTCTTGCGTTATTCGCAGCATGCCGCTGGCTGGCGCCGCACCGTGCCGAAAATGAGTCGCGAAGATATTGGATTGCCATGGTGTTTTTTTCGTTTGTGGTGCAGTTATACACCGGATTTTATATCGCATATCTGATGGTTTTGGCGGGAATAATCGCGTTGGGCTGGGCACTGGTCATGAAGCGCTCACGGGCTACCCTGGTTTTGGCGCTACGGCGCGACGGGAGCGTTGCGGCGGTCTGTGCCGCCATTGCGTTCGCTGCTGCGCTGCCGGTGATCTTTCACTATCGTCATGCCGCCGCGGATTTGCTGCCAGTGACAACCGGCGCCCCCGCAAAAATTGCGCTTGATCTACTGCCGGCGCCTCTGTCGTGGTTTAACGGGGGTGATTTCAACCCCATCTATCGTGCGGCAGGGGCCATTCCGCTGCTGCATCTTCCGAACGGCGAACTTGCGCTGGGTTTTGGATTCTTCACTCCCGTGCTGGCCCTCTTCGGCCTTTGGCGGCTGCGGAATGATACAGCCATTCGGATCATCAGCCTGACTGGGATCATCCTCGTTCTGCTGGTGACACGGTTGACCCCGGAATTCAGCCTGTGGTCTTATGTCGCCCATCTGCTTCCCGGCGCATACGCCATTCGAGCGCCTGGCAGGGTGATTTTCCTGCTCTTGCTTCCCGCAGCGCTCGGACTTGCTTCGGCCTGCCAGTGGATACTTGCACTCAAGCGAGGTCGATTATTGGTTTGCCTCCCGCTGGCGCTGATCTTCGCGGAGCAATATGGCTACGCGCCTTCCGCTGACAAACTGGCCACACGGATGGATGTTGCGGCGATTGCAGCCGTCATCCAGCCCGGTTGTCGCGCCTTCTACTTTGCGCCCAATGCGCCTCGAGTCAGTTATCCCTTCATCATCTATCAGCTGGACGCGATGTGGGCGTCCGTTGAGAGCGGCATACCCACCGTGAACGGGTTTACTGCGCTGGTGCCGCAGGGCTACACAAATCTGCACGATCCGCGCATGCCCGATGATGAAAATCGGCGGCGGATCAATCAGGCGCTTGAATCGCTGATCGCTGAACACCATCTTCCCGAGGCGCAGATCTGCGTCGTTACCGGGGATTACCCGGCGCGCTGGTGAATCGGGATTCTATTTGCCGACTTCGACCGGCAAGACAATCGCGGGGTTCTTCTTGTCCTCAAACCAGCAGATGACTTCGTGGACCAGGTCAATTCGCACGACATATTTCCCGGGCTTGGTCGGGAAAACCAAAGTCATCGGGATCGTGACTGCCTCGCCCGGCTGCAAGGGTCCGGGCAACAGGAACCTGATGCCTTCGGTTACCCTGACGGGGGGCCTCTCAAGGTTAAAGGTGCGATAGGAGAGACTGACGGCATAGCGGCCCAGCGGATCGGGTTTGTTTGGAAAGGTCGAATGCCCCTCGTTTTTTACGATGACACGCAGGTTGACATTTGAACCAGGTGCGACACGGACAGGCGCCTTATCAACAAGGGTCAGCTTCGTCCGGTAATCCGCATTGGGAAAAGCATGGCTCTGTGGTGTATCAGGTGACGATGTCACGCTGGTGGCGAGCGGCAGGTGCTCTGTTTTCATATTTGTTGCGCCTGCGGGCACCGGTTCGGATGATCGCTTGAAGCATCCGGACAAGAGAAGCAAGACGACGGTAAAAATCAGCTTGTGGCCTTCAGTGTTTTTCATGTTGTGATGGGAGAAGATCAGGAGTGCGCTGCATTCAACCAGGCTGCGCGTATTCCGTGAGGAACCCTATTAAATTTCAAGTCCGCAGTTTGCCGATCAACTGGCTGACCGCGCCCGTGTTTTGCATCACATAAAAGTGCAATGAGGGCACTTTCGCGTTGAGGAGTTCCGCGGACTGGCGGGCGGCCCACTCGATGCCGATGGCCTCAGCGTGGGCGGGATTTTTCTGCACTTCGTCGCTGAGCGCGGCGGGAATGTCCACGAAGAAGGTGCGCGGTACGGCAGTGAGCTGTTTGGGCGAGGTGAGGATTTTCAATCCGGGAATGATGGGCACGGTGATGCCGGCGGTGCGGCAAGCATCCACAAAAGCGAAATATTTCGCATTGTCGTAGAACATTTGGGTGACGATATAGTCGGCGCCCGCGTCCACTTTGGCCTTGGCGAATTTGATGTCGGCGGCGAGGTTGGGTGCCTCGAAATGTTTCTCGGGATAGCCGGCGATGCCGATGCAGAAGTCGGTGGCTTCGGCGTTGAGCAGATCGGCTTCGAGGTATTTTCCGCGATTCATGCCCGCGATCTGTTCGACCAGATCCATCGCAAAACGGTTGGCGGTCTTGCCGTCGCGCAGCGGCTTGTCATAGGCGCCGCCGTCCCCCTGGATGGCGAGCACATTGTCAATGGCGAGGAAACGCAGCTCAATGAGGAAGTCTTCGGTTTCTTCACGCGTAAACCCGCGGCAGATGACATGGGGCACCGCGTCCACATCGTATTTGTTTTGGATGAGAGCGCAAATGCCGAGGGTCCCCGGCCGTTTGCGCTTCACCCGGCGGCGGATGCCCGCGGGGGTCTCCTCATACATCACCTCGGCGGCGTGGCTGGTGATGTCGATGAAAGGTGGCTTGAATTTAACCAGCTCGTCCATCAGCGCCAGCAGGGCGCGGATGTTGCCGCCGCGCAGGGGCGGCAGGATTTCGAAAGAGATGAGAGGCGCGCTGGCGCGGGCGAGATGTTCGGTGACTTTCATGGAAGCAAAGGATCGGAATCGCGCGACAAGAAAATATTTTTTACTGCGCGAGGAATTATAGAGGAACGGCGCGCGCCGGCTTGATACTCCGGCTTGAAAGACGCCGGTGAGGCTGGACGCCTGTTCACCGTTATCACGCCTCAGCAGGCGTCCCGCTGCGCACCACTTCGCGAATCCGGTAAGGCGTGTTGCCGCCGGTGGCGTAATAGGTCCGCACCATCACCTCGGCGAGCAGTCCGGTGACCATGAGCTGCAACCCGACCAGGCTGAGGAAGACCCCGACGATGAACAGGGGCTGGTCTTTCACGAAGATGTGCTGCGCGATCTTGAAATAAAGCACCGCCACGAAAGAAAATGCGGCGAACATTTCGAGCGCGAACCCGATGCCGCCGAACAAATAAGCGGGCTTGGCGAAGAAGCTGCCCAGAAATTTGATGGTGAGCAGATCAATCAGCACCTTGACGGTGCGGATGATTCCGTATTTCGAAACGCCGCGGGTGCGGGGGCGGTGATTGACGACGACCTCTTCGACGCGAGCGCCTTCGACCTTGGCGTAGAAGGGAATGAAGCGGTGCATCTCGCCATACAAATTGACATCGGCGAGGAATTCGCGCCGGTAGGCTTTCAGGGTGCAGCCGAAGTCGTGCAGTTTCACCCCGAGCGCCCAGCCGATCAGGGCATTGGCGATTTTGGAAGGCAGGATTCGCGTCAAGAGCGCCTCGCGCCGGGTTTTGCGCCAGCCGGAAACGCAGCCTGCGCCGGCTTCAATTCTTTCCAGCAGCCGCGGGATATCGGCCGGATCGTTCTGTAAATCGGCATCCATCAGCACCAGCACCGCACCCTGGCTCTCGCGGATGCCGGCCTGGATGGCGGCGGTTTGCCCGAAATTAGCCCGGAAGGCGACCGTGACATAGCGCGGATCGGATTCGGATTTCTCTCTCAGGATGGCGAAGCTGCCGTCCTTCGAGCCGTCGTCCACCAGGATGATTTCCGTTTTTTCCGGCAGGCGGGGCAGCACCGCCTCGATCTCACTGAAGAGATCGGGAAGGTTCTCCGCCTCTTCATAGACCGGAATGATGAGGGACAAATCCATGCGCGTTAGTTTAACCCGCACAATTCTTCACGACGATGAAATCCGCTCGCACTCTATAATTTCCGTGAGTGCTCCATTCCCGATGACCATCCTGATCACCGGCGCCGCCGGCTTTATCGGTTCCCACCTGCTGGCTGCGCTCGCCGATGCCGGAGAAACGGTTGTCGCGCTGGATAATTTCGACGGTTATTATCCGCGCGCCGACAAGCAGCGTAATCTTGTCGAGGCGTTGGCCGGGCGCAAGATTCCATTCTACGAGACGGATCTGAATGACGCCGCCGCGATGGCTGAAATTTTTTCCCGGCACCCGATCGACCGGATCGCCCACTTGGCCGGTCGTGGCGGCGTGCGTCCGTCGGTCAGCGATCCGCACGGCTATGTCGCTGCGAATCTCTCCACCACCATCGCGCTCTGCCAGCTCATGCGGCGGCATGCGGTGCGGCAGCTGGTCTATGCCTCGACCTCCTCGGTTTATGGCGCCACCCCGGCGCCGTGGCGCGAAGATGCGACTGCGGACCGGCCGCTTTCTCCCTATGCCGCCAGCAAGCGGGCCGCCGAGCTTTACCTTCATTCGGAATCCCACCTGCATGGCCAGGATGTCACGGTGCTGCGCATTTTCACCGTCTATGGCCCCCGGCAGCGGCCCGACATGGCGCTGGCGCGATTCGCCGCCTCGGCGCGGGAAAACCGGCCGCTGGTGCTGTACGGCGACGGCGAACAGCGGCGCGACTTCACCGAAGTCGGCGATGTCGCCGACGGTTTCGCCGCGGCGCTACGCCGGCCATTTTCCGCGGGCCGTTATGCGCTCTATAACCTCGGCTCCGGAGCCCCGCGTTCGGTGAATGAATTGATCGCGATCGTGCAGGCCGCCGCGGGAACGCATGCACCCATCGAAACCGCGCCGGTACAGCCGGGCGATGTGCCGATCACCTTCGCGGATATATCCGCCGCCCGCGAAGCCCTGGGTTTCACCCCGCACATGACACTGGAGCAGGGCGTGGCCCGGTATTTCGCCTGGTTGTCGCAGCGGGGCGGCTGAGCGAGGCTTCTGAACGAAAAATGTGCGGCATCGCCGGCTTTATCACGACGAGCCTCACCGGCGGCGCAGCAGAGCAGACGCTCGGCGCCATGCTCAATTCGATCATTCATCGTGGGCCGGATGGCGAAGGGCGCCTGGATCGCCCTCCATTTCATCTGGGCATGCGCCGGCTGGCCATCATTGATCTGACCACGGGGGATCAACCGTTGTGGTCCGACTGCGGCCGTTACGCGGTTTTCATGAACGGCGAAATTTACAACCATCGCGAACTCAAGTCGGAACTCGAAGGGAAAGGGCGCCGTTTCAAAACCAAGAGCGATACGGAAGTGGTCGCCAATCTTTTCGCCGAGGCCGGGGTGGGCGGCCTGGCTCGACTCAACGGCATGTTCGCGCTCGCCATTCTCGACACGCGCGAGAATGAATTGCTTTTGTGCCGGGATATTTTCGGGGTCAAGCCGCTCTTCGTGATGACGCACTCGCCCACCGGCGGCCTCGCCTTTGCGAGCGAACTCAAGGCTCTGCGGGTCATGCCAGGCTATGCGGCGGCGCTCGATCTTCAATCGCTCGCCGAATATCTGGCGCTCGACTATGTCGCCGCGCCTCGCAGCATCGACGCAGGCGTCGAAAAACTTCGCCCGGGCGAATGGCGGCGGATCGGGATTGACGGGGAGCGGGCGCACGGATTTCTGCCGTTGCCCGCGCCAGCTGAATTTGCTCCCGGAATGCCTTATCAAGCGCAGATTCGCGCCGCGCTGCAGGCCGCGGTGCAGCGGCAACTCATCAGCGACCGGCCGGTCGGGGTTTTTCTTTCGGGCGGCATTGACAGCGCCGCCATCGCCGCCTGCATCAAAACCGCCGGCGCGCCGCTCACGGCGTTCACGGCGGGCTTCAGCGATGACGATTTTGATGAGACGGCCCTCGCGCGCGCCACCGCGGAAAAACTCGGACTGCCGGTGGCGCACCTGCGCCTGGAGGAGGCGGATTTGCTGGCGGCGGCAAATGAAGTCTATCCCCGCCTGGATGAACCCTTTGCCGATCCCTCCATCCTGCCCACCTTTCTGCTTTGCCGTCACACCGCAGCGCAGGTGACGGTGGCACTCTCCGGCGATGGCGGTGACGAGCTGTTCGGCGGCTATCCGACCTATAACGCGCTGCGTTACGATCATTATTTCCTCAAACTTCCCAAGCTGTTGCGCCTTGGTCTGTTGCCGGCGCTCGCCCGCGCGCTGCCGGCGTCAGACGGGCGCTATGGTCTGGACTACAAAGTCGGAAAATATTTGACGGACCAGGACGAACCGCACTGGGGCCGCCAGCTCTCTTTCATGGGTGCGTTCGACGCGGCGGGACGCGCCGCAGTCTCAGGGCCATCACTGCCCCAGGCCGGGTTGGAATTCGCGGAAAAACTCTGGAATGAATCGCCGGTGACGGGGACGGGCCGCAACCGTTGGTTTGACCTGTTCAGCTATCTCGCCGAGGGGGTGCTGCAAAAAACCGACCGCGCCTCCATGCTCAATTCACTCGAAGTGCGCGTGCCGTTTCTCGACCCGCAGCTCTATGCGCTGGCCTTCGCCATCCCCCCGCAGCGTCATCACGGTTTGCGGCAAAGCAAAATCCTGCTGCGCGCCGCCTTCGCGCCGGAATTGCCCAATGCCGTGATTCGCGGCACCAAGAAGGGCTTCGGCATTCCCGTCGCCCGCTGGCTTCGCCAGGGCCTGCGCGCTGAGCTGCTCGATCTGCTTTCACCCGAACGATTGCGTCGCCAGAACCTTTTCAATCCGGCGGCGGTGCAGACGCTGGTGGATGAACACCTGCAAGGGAAGCGCAACCACCGGAAACCGCTGTGGAACCTGCTCTCGTTTCAGCGATTTGCCGATCAGCATATGCGTTGAATGAACCGGACTGCCTCCGGCCCAAACTCTTGTGGTGCCTCAAGTTCTGGGTTTGCGGGCAAGGAACAGCATATTGCCGGTTGGCGCATTGTGGCGGGCAGGCGGCCCGCTTCGTTATAGGCGGGTATGACCAGGCTCAGATCAAGAGAGGGAGAATCAGGCGGCGACAACTGGCGGAATTGTATCGCGCTCTTTACCGCTATCATTCCCCTCCGTGGAGCAGTATGGCTGATTTTGATTGCCTGATCATCGGCGGCGGCTTTTTCGGCTGCCGGCTGGCGCTTGAATTGCGCGCGCGCGGCCAGTCGGTGACCGTAGTCGAGAAAGAAGCCGCGCTGCTGACCCATGCCTCGTACAACAACCAGGCGCGCGTGCACAACGGCTATCACTACCCGCGCAGCGTGCTCACTGCGCTGCGTTCGCGGGTGAATTACGACCGCTTCATCGCCGACTACGCCGATTGCGTTGCGCAGGATTTCACCAAAATTTACGGCATCGCGCGGGCAGGATCCAAAGTCAGCGCAAAGCAGTTTGTCACTTTCTGCAAACGGATCGGCGCGCCGATCGAACCGGCGTCGAAAGAAATCCGCAGTCTCTTCGACCCCAGGCGCATCGAGGATCTCTTCCTGGTTCGCGAGGCGGCCTTCAATGCGCTGCGCATGCGCGAGCGGCTGCAGGACGAACTCGCCGCCGCCGGCGTCACGGTGCAGCTCAGCCACCGGGCGGTGGGTATGCGTCGCGCGCCGGGCGGCATTGCAGCGGACATCCTGCTGCCGGATGAAACGGTGGATACCCTCACGGCCCATCATGTGTATCACTGCACCTATTCCAGCCTGAACCCATTGCTGCGCGCTTCCGGTCTGCCGGTCATCCCGCTCAAGCACGAGCTGGCGGAGATGGCGCTGGTCGAAATGCCCGAGCCGCTGCGTAACCTCGGCGTGACGCTGATGGACGGCCCGTTTTTTTCGGTGATGCCGTTCCCCGCGCGCGGCCTGCATACCTTCAGCCATGTCCGCTTCACGCCCCACTGCAGCTGGCAGGACGGCTCTTCGCCCGAATCGCAAAATGCACCCGACCCGCACGAACACTTCGCCGCGCTGCCCAAACACAGCCATTTCAACGCGATGCGGCAGGATGCCATGCGTTATCTGCCGGCGCTGGCCGATTGCGTGCAGCGTGATTCGATCTGGGAAGTCAAAACCGTCCTGCCCGCCAGCGAGGTGGACGACTCCCGTCCCATCCTTTATCGGCGCGACCACGGCCTGCCCGGTCTCACCTGCATCCTGGGCGGCAAGCTGGACAACATCTACGATGTGATCCAGGAATTGGGGGCGGAGGACGCCGCAGCCTAAAATTACCGCACATGCCCGTCACCGATGTTTTCATTTCCGTCATCGCGCCGCTGAGCAATGACGCCGACCTGGTCGAGGCCTTCACTGATGAGGTGATGGGCGTTCTGCGCGCCAACTACGCCAACTACGAGCTGGTGCTGGTCGACGACGGCTCGCGCGACGCCACCGCCGCGGCGGTGGACTGCCTGCTGGTCCGCCATGAATGCGTGCGCCTGCTGCGCCTGTCGCGGCAGTTCGGCACGGAAGCCGCCATCTCGGCGGGGCTCGACTCGGTCATCGGCGATTTCGTGGCGGTGCTGGAGCCCGAACGCGACCCCGCGGCGCTGATTCCTGAATTTGTAAGACGCGCGCGCGCCGGCAGCGGCGTGGTTTACGGGGTCTGTCACGATCGCCAGGGCCAGGGGCTGCTGACGCGCGTCGGGACCGCGATCTTTTACCGCCTGGCGCCGGCGCTGCTTGGCCTTGAACTCACCCCCGACACAACGCTGTTCCGGGTGCTCAGCCGGCAGGCGGTCAACGCGATCACCGGCATCAAGGACCGGTATCGCTTCTTCCGCCTGCTCAGCGCCTCGGTGGGTTTTCGCAGCGAGGCGATTGAATACCAGCCGCAATTGCGCCGGACGAGCCGCCGCCAGAAATCCTTCGGCGAAGCGTTCGATCTCGCCCTAGGCCTGGCCTTCACCAACACCATGCGCCCGCTGCGCCTCGCGGGCGGGCTGGCGCTGCTCGCCGCGCTGGGCAATGTCCTGTACCTGGCCTATAGCGTCGCCATCTATCTGTTCAAGCCCGATGTCGCGGCCGGCTGGACCAGCCAGTCCATGCATTCGGCGGCGATGTTCGCGGTGCTTTTTCTCATCCTCGCCATCTGCACGGAATACCTCGGCCACATCCTGGAGGAAAGCCGCGAACGGCCGCTCTACCATCTGCTCGATGAAAAACAGAGCACAGTGATGATCGCCGACGATTCGCGGCGCAATGTGGTGAGCGACTCCGCGGCCGACGCCGCCCTCGGCGATCCCGTTCCCCGATGAGCGCCAGCCCGGCGCCGCCGCGCGAAATTCCGGAATTCCGCAGCGAGGAGTTCAAGACCCGCGCGGCGAAATATTGCGTCTGCATCTTCGTCATCAACGAAGGGGAACGCATCCGCCGCCAGCTGGAAAAAATGGCCGGCCTGGCGGCGGACATTGACCTGGTGATCGCCGACGGCGGTTCCGGCGACGGTTCTCTCGCGCCGGAATTTCTCAAGGCCAAGGGCGTTCGCGCCCTGCTCACCAAGCTGGGGCCGGGCAAGCTCAGCGCGCAGATGCGCATGGCCTTCGCCTGGGCGCTGGACCAGGGCTATGACGGGGTGATCGTCATCGACGGCAACGACAAGGACGATTCCGCCGCGATACCCGCCTTCGCGGCGGCGCTCGCCGAGGGCTGGGATCATCTGCAGGGCTCGCGCTTCATCCCCGGCGGGCACCATGAAAACACGCCGCTCAGCCGGCTGCTCGCCGTGAAGCTGATTCACGCGCCGCTCATCAGCCTGGCCGCGGGATTCCGGTACACCGACACCACCAACGGCTTTCGCGCCTACAGCCGGAAACTGCTGGAAGACCCCCGGGTGCAGCCGCTGCGCGCGATATTTTCCACTTACGAACTGCATTATTACCTGGCGATCCGCGCGGTTCGGCTGGGCTTCCGGGTCAAGGAACTGCCGGTCTCACGGGTTTACCCGAAAGGTGAAAAAGCCCCGACGAAAATCTCCCCGCTGCGCGGCAACCTGCGCGTGCTGGGCGTTCTCTGGCGGGCCTTTCGTCACCGCTACGACCCGCCGGCCTCAGGAGGGATCGCATGAGCGACGGACTGATCGGTTATACCGGCTTTGTCGGCGGCAATCTTGCGCGCCAGCACGGGTTCGATGAATCCTTTAATTCAAAAAACATCGAAAGCATCGCCGGGCGGGAATTCGAACTGCTGGTCTGCGCCGGCGCGCCGGCGGAAAAATGGAAGGCGAACCGCGAGCCGGAAAGCGACCGCGCCGCCATTCAGCGGCTGGCAACCTGCGTTGGCAAGGCAAAAGCGGAATATCTCATCCTCATCTCCAGCGTGGATGTCTATCCGCGGCCGGTCGAAGTGGATGAGGACGAATTCATCGTGCCGGTTGATCCCGCCTACGGCCGCCACCGGCTGCTGCTCGAAAAATATTTACAGGATCATTTCGACAGCCTGATCGTCCGCCTGCCCGGGCTCTTCGGCGACGGCCTCAAGAAAAACATCATTTATGATTTTCTGCACGGCAACCGGGTGGATCAGGTGCACGCGGATGCGAGCTTCCAGTTCTACGGTCTGGATACTTTGTGGCGCGACATCGGGACGGCGCGCGCCGCCGGCCTGCGCCTGATCAACTTCGCCACCGAGCCGGTCACCGTGGCAGCAGTCGCGCGCGAAGCGTTCGCCATGGAGTTCGGCAACCATCCCGAAGGCGTCACCCCCGCCCGTTACGATTTCCGCAGCAGACACGCGGCGCTCTACGGCGGCAAGAATGGCTATCTGCAAGATCGTGCGGCCGTCCTTTCCAACCTGCGAGATTTTGTTCAACGACACAAAAGTGCAATTTCGCAACCAAACCCTGGACTCCAGACCCCGGACCCGAATCTCTGATCCCCATGCGCCTCGCCATCTCCAACATCGCCTGGGAGCCCACCCGGGATCACCGCGTGGCCGCACAGATGCGGAAACACGGATTCTCCGGCGTCGAAATCGCGCCGACCAAATACTGGCGGCAGCCGCTGGCGGCCACGGCGGCGCAGGTGGAATCGGTCCGCTCGTACTGGCAGGACGAGGGCTTGCCGATCATCGCCCTGCAGTCGCTGCTGTTCGGCTCCGCCGGGCTGGCAATTTTTTCCGACTCCGCGGCGCGTCAGGCGATGGCGGGCTATCTCACGGGCATCATCCGACTGGGCGCGCAACTGGGCGCCGGCGTGCTGGTCTTCGGCTCGCCGAAAAACCGCCTGCGCGGGACGCTGAGTGTGCAAGCCGCCGACGAGATCGCGATTCCGTTCTTTCAGGAACTCGGCGCCATCGCCGCCGGCGAGGGGGTTTGCCTGTGCATCGAGCCCAATCCGGTTGCCTACGGCTGCGACTGGATCACCACGAGCACTGATGGCTTGCGGCTGGTCAACGCGGTGGCTTCACCCGGTTTCGGATTGCATCTTGACACCGCCGGCATGACGCTGAGCGGCGACGCGATCGGCGCGGCGGTCAGCGGCGCCGCCGGCGCAATCCGCCACTTCCACGCCAGCGCCCCGAATCTCGCGCCCGTGGGGGATGATGCCGCCGTGGACCACGCCGCGGCGGCGAAGGCCCTGCGCGCGGAGAATTATTCCGGTTTTATTTCCATCGAGATGCGTGACGCCGGGCTGAAAGCCATTCCCGTGGCGTTGAAGCGCATCGCCGCGCTCTACGGCGGATGAAATCTGAATGCCCTTATAATTCCTGTCGCCGTGAAACTCAGCATCGTCATTCCCGCCTATAACGAGACCCGCCACATCCGCGAATTGCTGCGCCGGGTGGATGCGGTCGCGCTGGTCGGCATCGAAAAGGAGATCATCATCGTAGATGATGGTTCCAAGGACGGCACCCGCGACATTCTTGAAGAAGAAAAAGAAAAGGGACGCACCGTGATTTTTCACGCGGCGAATCAAGGCAAGGGAGCGGCCTTACGCACCGGCATCGCCGCAGCGACGGGCGATCTCATCATCATCCAGGACGCCGACCTTGAATATAACCCCGGCGAATATTCCCGCCTGCTCGAACCCATTCTCGATGGCAGCGCCGATGTGGTTTATGGTTCGCGCTTTCTCGGCGGCGGGGGGCCGCACCGGGTGCTCTATTTCTGGCACAGCGTCGGCAACCGTCTGTTGACCCTGATGTCGAACATGCTGTCGAATCTCAATCTGACCGACATGGAAACCTGCTACAAACTGTTTCGCGCTGAAGTGATCAAGGGCATTCACCTCAAATCGGATCGCTTCGGCTTCGAGCCGGAAGTCACCATGAAACTCGCCCGGCAGAAAACCTTGCGGATCTATGAAGTGCCGATTTCTTATCACGGCCGAACTTATGCGGAAGGAAAAAAAATCGGCCTCAAAGATGCCTTCCAGGCGGTCTGGGTGATGCTGCGGGCCCGGTATTTCGACCGGATTCATCATGTCTGATCCCGCAGTGCCCTTCGAACTGGCGGCGATGGCGCAGGCGAAAAACTATTACGCCTGGCTGGTCGAACGATTCAAACCGCAACTGAAGGGCGCGGTGGTGGAGCATGGTTCGGGCACCGGGCTGCTCAGCGCCGCCCTGCGCCGCGCCGGGATCGGGCCGCTCACGCTGACTGAACCTGATGCGGCCCTTGCGGAGCCGTTGCGCGCGCAATTCACAGCCGATTCCGCAGTTCGCGTGGTTAACCAGACGCTTGAGGCGTATGTTGCTGAAACCGGGGAAGGCATCGCAGATGCCGTGATTTCCGCCAATGTCCTCGAACATGTGCCTGACGACGCCGCCAGCCTGAGCGCCGCGTACCGGTTGCTCAAGCCGGGCGGCCATTTGTGCCTGTATGTTCCGGCCCGCCCGGAACTGTTCGGCTCACTGGATCGGGCCTTTCATCATCATCGCCGCTACCGCCGCCCGGAACTTCGGGACAAGCTCACCGCCGCAGGGTTCAAAGTCATCACCCTGAATTACCGGAACTTCATCAATGCGCCGCTCTGGTTCATTATGGGCCGGGTGCTTTGCCGATCCAGCCTGAATCTCCATTCGGTGAAACGATTCGACCGGTATGTCTTCCCCATTTGCCGCCGTCTGGAAGACCTCATTGCTCCGCCTTATGGCAGCAACCTCATCGCCCTTGCCCGAAAGGAATAATTCCATGTCAACACCCGCTTCACATCGCATCCTGATCACGGGCGGTGCCGGATTCCTCGGCTCACATCTCGCGGAGCGGTTGCTCTCCGCCGGCAACGAAGTCATCGTCTTGGATAATTTTTACACCGGGCGCAAATCCAACATCGCGCATCTGCTGGGCAACCCGCGCTTCGAGCTGATCCGTCACGATGTCATCGTGCCGATCGAGCTGGAAGTGGACCAGATCTACAACCTCGCCTGCCCCGCCTCGCCGGTGCATTACCAGCGCGACCCCGTGCGCACCATCCAGGCTTCGGTGCTGGGCGTCGCCCACCTCGCCGAACTCGCCCGCCGCTGCAAAGCGCGCATCCTCCAGGCCTCCACCAGCGAAATCTACGGCGATCCCACCGTGCATCCGCAGCCGGAAAGCTACTGGGGCAATGTCAACACCTTGGGGCCTCGTGCTTGTTATGACGAAGGCAAACGGGTGGCCGAAACCGTGCTCTATGAATACAATCAGCAGTATGGCGTG
>JAYVQF010000314.1:0-4170 GCA_043777195.1 Thermoanaerobaculia bacterium | reverse complement strand
CTCGCCAGTCTTTGTCGCGCAGGTCAGTGCGCCGACGGTGCCCATGGGTTTGGGGTTCTTGTTGAGATAGTATGTGCCGTTGGTGTGCCGGTGCGCGCCTGGTGTTCCTTCCGGCACGAGGGGTTTTTCGTAATTCATCTGCTCCCTGATCCCGACGACCTTGAAGTCGTCGTCCTGGGTGGTTTTCACTTTGAGCAGGTCAGAGGAGCGATGCGCGAAGCGGTATTCGGCCGCGCCGTTGCGCAGAATCGTACCCTCGTAGCCCTCGCACGCGAACGGGTTTAGGTTGTCGAGGTCCGCCGAGATGGTCTTGACCGCCACGATGCGCGTTACGCCCTTCGCTTTGCGCAGCGCCGCTTCTAGCCGCTGCCAGCGCTGGGTGAATGGGACGGCGGCGACCGGATGATCGTAAACGTGAAACTGGATGCGTAGATCTTCGTCCGCGCTTTTGCGCCTGACCGTACCGACGATTTCTTGGAAGTGCATGTCGTGAGAGTAGAGCTCACCGTCCAGAGCAAACCCCTTGAAGTGCTTTTCCAGCTCCGCGATGATCCCCGGCACCCCTTCGATGGGTTTGCCGGTTCGACTCAAGGCGCGTGTGCCGTCCCAGACCAGCCGCACGCCGTCGAGCTTCGGCTGAGCGTAGACCGGCGGCGCAAGGTAGCGCGGATTAAAGGGCTTTGCGAGCATTGGCAATAATTTGGTTGATGGGTTAAGCATGATTACTCCTTTTTTTATTGCGGTAGGGATTGGTTGTAAATTTCTTGCGGATGTTCTCCTTCATTGCCCAGCACCGCGAACCGATCCGGATCGGCACTCGGGATCAGTCGCGCGGCACGGATGAATGCGTCGTGGGCGGTATGGAGGTCGTCGCCATCCCACTTCGCGCGTCCGGCGGCACGCGCGCTCCGGTTCCCGGCATCCCAGCCGGCGGCATGGGCGAGTTCGCAGGTCATGGCGACTCGCCTCATGGCGCACCTGCCGTGGACATCACCGTCGCCGCCCGCACGATCTTTCGGTTGAGCCTGCACAGCGAACCGGCGTGCATCCCCGATGACGCCTTGAAAATCAGCCGCCTCGGCTCCTGGCAGGTGAAGAATGATTCGCTGATGCCCGAGTTGAACTTCACCGGCTCGGCGGTCTTGATCATGATCCCGCACGCCAGCTTGGGCGCCGCTTTTCGCCGCTCCAGATTCGCCCAGCAAGCTGCACGCCAGGCTTTCGCGTGTTCGCTGAAATAGGGCAGCTCGGTGAGAAGTTTCAGGATGCGTTCGGGGCAGTCGTAGGAGAACGGTTCCATGGATTCGTCCATGTCTTTGAACCCAAAGTTGAACTCATCGCGCGGCCGGTAAGCCAGAAGGCACACCGCCGCGAAGACATACTTCGAGCCATCGGGCATCGTGTTCCTGATCGCCATGTAGGCGGTCAAGCGCTGCACGACCGCACAATCGAGGACTTCGCACTTGTCGTTGTTCCAGCGCTCACGAAAGAAATCGAGGACGGATTGGTGTTTGGATTTATGGGTGAATGTCCAGCCCATGGGAACCTCCTTTGGGACAGACTGGTTCTAGGGCGGCGCCGCTTCATTGCGACACCGCCCTTTTTGCGTTGACTGTTGATTCAGACTGCTTCGGTAAGCGCCCGACCCGCGATCCGCTCCAAGTCAAACTGGCGGTCGCCGTCCTCGGAAGTGCCAGCGATCCAGGAGATCGCATTGCTCATCCGCCAGAACGACTGCCCGGCGGGAAGCCGTGTCAGATCGGCGCTGTTGAAGGTGCTGAGTGTGGCTTCCTTCTCGGTCTTGGTCATGGGCTGCTTTTTGAGCCAGTCCGTCAACCGCTCAACCGGAACAGTCACACTCGCCGCCCTGCCGATCACGCTCACCAGTTCCTCTACCCGCTCCGGCTGGAGCGAGCGGCTGGTGATGTCGGAAACCGCGCTTGCCACCGTGGCTGTGTCCAGTTGATAGGTGGCGTCGCTGAAAGAAATGTCGTCCTCGAGTCGGCTCCCAAGGTGAACGCGGCGGAGGCTGCGCTCGATGACCGCTAGGTTTTTACAGGCGATGCGGCAGATGAAGAGATTCACCTGGAGGCTTCTCGCGCCATAGTCCGAAGAGCACAGCTCGATACCTACCGCGACTTCGTCATCTGCGCCCACGGTGTGTACCTTGGGCAGGATGGCGCGTATCGAGAAGCTGACATCGGTGCAGATGCCATCATAGGGTAAAGCACCGGCATTCTGAAGGGCGGCGGCGAACGCTTCCACGATGGGCGCGCTGCTGAGTCGGCGGTATTTGTCGGAGCACAGCCCACGCAGCTCGCCCTTGACGGCACGGGCTAGGTAGCGACCCTCACCCGTCCAAGCGAGGGTGTTCAGGATTTGGATGAGCAAGATGCGGTGCGCCTGCTCGCCGCCGATCAGGGTGTCCGCGAAAGTCCGGGGAATACCCAGCTTGGTCAGCGCCTGACCGTAGGCGTTCCGGTGAAGGGGGTAGAGTGCCGGCGAGTCATCCCCGATGAGCAAGGCGGGGCGGTGGGTCTCTGTCAGGGCGAAGGTCATGTCGGTGGAGTTGATGATGTGGTCTTCGGGGAGTTCGGTATAAACCCGCTGGAGCACGGTCTGGGCACGCTGACGCCCCGCCTCGATCATGGCCTCCAGCTTGAGTCGGGCCGGGCTGGGGAATATGGGGGACTTGGGGGGAGTGGGGACTGCAAGTTCAATCAAGGGGTGTCTCCTTCGATGGCAATGGAGAAAGCCCGGCGCCACTGTAGCACCTGGGAAAGCGTTCTCAACTTTCTTATACCTGGCATTTGAATTATTTTGTCAGGTGGGTGCCTTTAGTCCACTTGTGCTGAATAATGAGCCCAAACAATTGCCAAAAAGAGGGCGATGATGCTCAGAATTTATCCTTAAATAATGATTGACCTTTCAAGTCATATCTGGCATCACTGCGTCCAATATAAATTTACTTTCCCCTATGAAAACCAGGATGGGAACCTGAAATCAGCTTTACGAGTATCAACGGCTAACTACCCCAGTCCACAAGTCAATATTTCTGGAAAAAGATTATCTTGGACACCAGTGAATCGAATTACTTTACTCGAAGGGGATAATCGACATTCATAATGTTCAGCTATATGACTTCGGCGAGGCGTGAGAGCTTCGAATGAATGGGGGCAACATTTCAGCCCCTTGCCAGATGGCTGATCTGGTGCTTCTATGGAACGAGCTCGCTGCTCACCTCGTAAAATCCCCCCCGCATGCAGCCCGACCAGCTCAAGCGAGGGGTGGTCGTCCGGGGTCCGTTGTTCAACGAGCCGGTCGAGGTGATCATCGCTGTCCCGATGGGCGGGTCGATCCAACTCACCGGGAAAGGGCTCCTGACCAATCTGGTCATCGACAAAATCCTGAGCCCTGACCAGCTTGCGCTACTTGAAGCTACCCCTGCTCAGCCCTCGTTCGACGGGGACGCCTATCGCTTCCGACTGGCCATCGAGGCGATGCGGCTGGGGCTGGCCTACGAATACGACCCCTATTTCAGCCTTTCCATCGCGCGGGTTGACCCGCTCCCGCACCAGCTTGAGGCCGTTTACGACTACTTCCTCAAACTGCCGCGCATCCGTTTCCTGCTGGCCGACGATCCGGGCGCGGGCAAGACCATCATGGCAGGGCTGCTGCTCAAGGAACTGAAAATACGAGGGCTTATCAAACGCATACTGATCGTCACCCCGGCCAACCTCTGCTTCCAGTGGCAGCGGGAAATGAAGGAGAAATTCCGCGAGGATTTCAGCATCATCCGCAGCGATGTGCTGCGGGCGAATTACGGCAGTAACCCCTTTCAGGAAAAACACCAGGTCATCACCTCAGTCTCGTGGGTGTCCAAGATCGAAGACGCCAAGGACAGCCTCCTGCGCAGCCATTGGGATCTGATCGTCGTTGACGAAGCGCACAAAATGAGCGCGACCGGCGACAAGAAAACTCTCGCATTCCAACTCGGCGAGAAGCTATCTGAGTTGACCGACCACCTGCTCCTGATGACCGCCACACCGCACAAGGGAGACAAGGAGAATTTCCTCAAATTCCTGTCGCTGCTCGACAAAGATGTTTACGGCAGCGTCAAGAGCCTAGACGAGGCGATGCGAGAAGGCGAAGCTCCGTTCTACCTCCGCC
>JAYVQF010000313.1:0-4171 GCA_043777195.1 Thermoanaerobaculia bacterium | reverse complement strand
TCAGGGTGCGGCACTGGGCGGCGCTGAGCCGGCGCGGCCGGCCGGGCGAGAGGCGGACCTTGAGCGCCTCGTCGCCACCCCGCTCGTGCGCGATGCACCAACGGCGCACCGAACTGGGCGAGCAGCCCAGCATCTCGCCGACGCGGTTGTAGGAACCGCACTCCGCGTAAAGCCGCAGCGCCCGCCGCCGCCTCGCCTCAATCTGTTCCGAGCTTCCGCGAATCCGCATGGCATGATCTCCTTGAAGAAGAGATTATATGCCATTCTTTATACAGTTGTCAATAAAAGCACGGTCTGGGAGTCCAAGGTACCCAGCGGAGAGCCGTCGGCGAAACAGTTGGCAACTTCCAGAATATTCATCACTTGACTCCATCATCAAGTCCGATTATTTCAATCCGAGAGCAGGCGGCGCGAACTGACGGGCAGTCGCTCGGCAGGCCCGGAGTACTCAAGATCGCCTACATGGCGGGAGCGACGGGCCACAAATAGGTATGAAGTCGCTCTGCTGATGACGGCAGGCCGGTGAACGACGGCTGCAGCGGCATCGGCACCGCGCGGGCAGCCATTATCATCTGATCACGCGGTACACCCCGATGAAAGGGCCTCCCGCGTATTTCCCGTGCAGGCGAATGCCGGTGGCACTTCACGCCGTTTCCGGTTGGTGGATTAATCTATACTCTTCCTGTTCGGGGTTGGATTTTTCGATGAACGGTTTCCGCATCTCCACACTTCTAGGCTTGGTCCTGCTCGCGCAGCCCGGTCGTCTGGCTGCCGATTCCGCCCCGGCCGTGCCGGAGACTGAGCGGCGCGACTGGGTCGGGAAAATCAAGCCCGGTGAACGGGTCGAGGTGGACAATCCCTGGGGCGATGTGCAGGTTCGCTTCGGCGGCTATGTCGGCGCGGTTGAATATCACGCCGTCGTGCAGCCGCTTTCCGCCGGCGCCGCTCGTCTGGTAATCGCTGCGGCGCCTGTGGCAGGCGGTCTAAGCATCAGCGTGCGGGTGAACGGCGGCCTGCTGCCCGCAGGCGCGAAAGACCGCGTGGATGTGACCGTGTTCATTCCCAAAGGCGCGCCGCTCTTCGTGCGCACGGTGCGGGGGGCGATTGAAATTCGTGGCGTCAAAGGCAATGTCCGGGCGGAGACAGAAACCGGCGAGATCAGAATCCGGGGCGTGGACGGACTGCTCAACACCCGCAATGGGCAGGGCGCCACGGTAGTAATGCTTGAACGGGCCGCGAAGGGCACGAAACAATCCTTTGAGTCAAGCACCGGGGACATCACGGTTTCTTTTGACGCCGGCGCCGAGCCCTTGGTCACGGCTTCCACTTCGGGCGAGATCAGCACCGATGTTTCCATCGAGATCGCGCACCATCCGCACCAGGAACCCAGCAAGACCGCCGCAGCCAAGGTGGGCGCGGGTGATTCGGCGCTTTCAATTCGTAGCAAACGCGGCAACATCCATCTTCAGCAGCGCGAAGATCTCCGCCTTGCGCCGTCCGCGCCGGGTCAGCCCGCGACTGATTCCGATGACTGAAAATCAGGGTATTCCAAACCGCTTCCCAAGGATCTATTCATGAAACTCCACCTCTCTCAACTGATTTGCCTTGCCGCCGCCGGCCTGCTTGCCGCTGCGACCGTCTTCGCGGGAGATCCGTCGCCCGCCGCCAACAACAGCGTCGGCCCCGAGTCGGTCAGCGCGCCGGTCACGCCCTCCTCGTTTGATGGCGACATCCGCGACCTGCCGCCGCCGCCCGCCTGGAAGCCCGGCGATCCCATCCGGGAAATTCCCCGCCGCTTTTACCCCGATGTCTCGCAGGAATTGGCGCATGCGCCGCCCTGGCTGAAGTCCGATCCCGATCCGCTGGTTGCCAAGCAAGAGGCGGTTGCGCAGGGCCATGCCGTTAATGCCTTCGGTACGCCAATCATCAATGTCGCCGGCAATCCCAATCAGCCCCTCTCCCCGCCCGATGTCGCCGGAGATGTTGGCGCCAATCATTTCATCCAGGCTATCAACACTTCGGGCGGCTCGCTGGTGCAGATCTATAACAAGGCCACGGGCGCCAAGATCGGCGTCGGCTTCAACATGGTCTCTCTGGGCGGCACCGGTGCCTGCACGAGCACCTTCGGCGATCCGATCGTCGTCTATGACCGCCCGGCCGACCGCTGGTTTCTCCTGGAATTCACCAATGGCGGCACCGGGCTGTGCGTGCATGTTTCCAAAACCGCCGACCCTGTCGCCGGCGGCTGGTGGAATTACACCTTTACTCAGGCGACATTCCCCGACTATCCCCACTGCAGCGTCTGGTGGGACGCCTACTACTGCACCGCCAACGAGGGCAACCCTCCGGTGTATGCTTTCGACCGCGCCAAGATGCTCGCCGGAGCCGCCGCGACCCAGCAGACTTTTCGCACCACGAAATTGGCGGGTTACGGATTTCAAGCATTAACCCCGGTAAATTTCATGGGCGCCACCGCGCCACCCGCCGGGGCGCAGTTCATCCTGGTGCGCCACGACGATGATGAGGCGCACGCCGGGGCGGGGGCGGACCCCACCAAGGATTTTATCGACATGTTCTCGATGCACACCGACTGGGTGACGCCCGCGAATTCCACCTTCACCGTGCTCCCAAAGATCAACATTTCCGAGTTCAATTCCTGGTTCCTCAACTACTCGACCTTCGCGACGGTACCGCAGCCGGGCTCCGCTTCGAAACTTGATCCGATTCGCGAAGTGATTCTCAACCGCGCCAACTACCGCCGCTTTTCAACTTACGAATCGGTCGTGGGTGCCCTCGCCACCAACATTGATCCGGCCCGCACCGGCTCGGTCGTCAAGTCGGGCGTGCGCTGGTTCGAGCTGCGGCGGACGCCCGTGGGAACTGGGCCGTGGACGCTTTACCAGGAAGGCACCTACGGCGATTCGAGTGGGACAAAACATGCGCTGGAAGGCACCATCGCCATGGACCAAGCGGGCAACATCGCCCTGGGATTTAATGTCACTGATACTAGCGCAGCCAATGTTTTCGCTTCGATCAAATATTCCGGACGCCTGTCCACCGATCCACTGGGCACCATGCCGCAGGGAGAAAACACCGTCATCGCCGGCACCGCGGTGGAAACTTCGGGGCGCTGGGGTGACTATGCTTCGATGGGCGTTGACCCCGTGGATGATTGCACTTTCTGGCTCACCCATGAATACCGGCCGGCCGGCGGCTGGGCGACGCAGATCGCCAGCTTCAAATTTGCGCAGTGCGGCTGCGTCGTCACCCCGGCGGCGGTCACTGCGGCAGCCACCGCGTCGGCGCCCAATGTCATCACCGTGACCTGGAATGATTCCGCCACCGCGACGATCACCCAATATTTCGTCGGCCGTGCCACTGTGGCCGCAGGGCCTTACACGCAGATCGCGACGATTGCGGATTCCTCTCCCGGCGTGGGCAGCGGGGCCGGTTACAGCTACAACGACACGACCGTCAATGGCGGCACCACCTACTACTACCAGATCACCGCCAATGACGGCGCCGCCTGCACCTCGCCGGTCTCCAATACCGCCAGCGCCACCGCCACCGGAGTCTGCACGCTCGCGCCGGCGTTCGCCGGTGCAACGACGGCAACCAACGGCACGCTGGCCACCTGCACGGCGACCATCAGCTGGTCGGCGGGCACCAAGACCTGCGCCGGCGCTTCCGCCACGCTCACCTATAAGGTGTATCGCTCCACCACCAGCGGGTTCATTCCCGGTGCCGGCAACCTGATCGCCAGCGGCGTCTCCACCACCAGTTACATCGACAACATCGGCATCAGCAACGGCGTCACCTATTACTACATCGTGCATGCGGTGGACAGCCTCGGCAACGAGGACGCCAATCTGGTGCAGGTGTCAACCGCGCCCTCCGGGCCGGTCACCAGCTCGTCTTTCACCGACACCTTCGAGGGGGCGCTCTCCGGCGGCGGCTTCGACAATGCGGGCTGGACCAAGGCCGTGGGCACCGGCACCAACGCCTGGGCCTGGAACACCGCACAGAAACATGACGGCACTCATTCTTGGTACGACGCCGACATCGCCACCGTTTCCGACAGCTTGCTGACTTCCCCCTCGTTCGGCGGTTTGCCGACCACGACACTCAGTTTCTGGCACACCTATGCGCTGGAGAGCACCTTTGACGGCGG
>JAYVQF010000312.1:0-4203 GCA_043777195.1 Thermoanaerobaculia bacterium | reverse complement strand
GGAATACTGGGAGCAACCCGTAGGGGCACGGCACCGCCGTGCCCGATCAATGAAAAGCCCGCGCGCAAGCGCGACCCCAAATATCTGTAGTGCGGCTGCGCCGGCTGATTGATTTGTCGGGCACGGCGGTGCCGTGCCCCTACAAGTCGTCTCCTGCGGAAATCCGAAAAACTAACTTGGACAGCAGAATAATTTTCCAAGTCTGACTTTCGTCTTTTTCGCGATTTTCGCGGTGAATTCTTTTCTTACCCCGAGTGGGCGAGTTCGAGCCGGTCGCCCCAAAGTTCATTGAGGCGACGCTTTAGTTGCGTGAGCGACGCGGGCGACAGCTTGAGTGAACCGTTCTGGAATTCTTTCGCGGCGGCGCGGGCTTTCTCCAGCAGCGGCAGATCGCGGGCGAGGTCGGCGATGCGGATTTCGGGGATGCCGGATTGCTTCGTCCCCAATAATTCACCGGGGCCGCGCAGGTGGAGATCGGCCTCGGCGATCTTGAAACCGTCGTCGGTTTTTTCCATGATCGCCAGCCGTTCGCGCCCCTCGTCGGTCACCGCGAAGCCGGGCAGCAGGATGCACCAGGATTTGTTGCCGCCCCGTCCGACCCGGCCGCGCAATTGATGGAGCTGGCTGAGGCCGAACTGTTCCGCCTGTTCGATAACCATCACCGTCGCGTTGGCGACATCGATGCCCACCTCAATCACCGTGGTGGCGGCGAGCAGGTCGATTTTCCCCTCGGCGAATTCCAGCATCACACCATTCTTTTCATCGTCCTTCATGCGGCCGTGCAGCAGGCCGATGCGCTTCCCCGGAAAACGGTGCTGTAATTCCTCATGCCCTTCGCTGACGGTCTTGAGGCCGCGCTCCGATTCCTCGATGACGGGATAGACCACATAGACCTGCCGTCCCGCCGCCATCTCGGTTGCGAGAAATTCATCCACCCGCCCGCGCGCGCCGGGGGTGCGCACGGCAGTGACGATGCGGCCGCGCCCCGGCGGTTTTTCATCAATGATGGAAAGATCGAGATCGCCGAACAAAGTCAGGGTGATCGAGCGGGGAATCGGCGTCGCGCTCATCACCAGCATGTGCAAGCCGTCGTAGCCCTTGCCCTTTAAGAGCAACCGCTGCTCAACGCCAAAGCGGTGCTGCTCATCAATCACCGCGAATGCGAGACGCAGGAATTCCACCTTCTCTTGGAAGAGCGCGTGGGTGCCCAGCACGATCTGGTAATACCCCGAGGCGATGGCGCGCAGCACCTGACGCCGCTCAGCCGCCTTCTGCTCGCCGCTGAGATAGCCGATGCGAAAGTCCTTGCCGATCAATTCTTGAAATGTCCGGAAATGCTGACGGGCCAGGAGTTCGGTCGGCGCCATGATCGCGACCTGGCCGCCCGCCTGCGCCACCCGCATCGCTGCGAGCAGTGCCACCGCGGTCTTGCCGCTGCCCACATCGCCCTGCAGCATCCGGTGCATGGCGCGGCCGGACGAGAGATCGACATTCACCTCGGCGAGCGCCCGCTTTTGTGCGCCAGTCAGGGTGAAGGGGAGCGCTTCCGCGAAGGGAATAACGCCGGGTTGCGGCACCGGCAGGATGAAGCCGCTCTTCTCGGTAAAGATTTCGCGGCGGCGCATGAGGCCGGCTTGCAGAAGAAATAATTCTTCGAAGGCCAGGCGGCGGCGAGCCAGTTCGATCGTATCGCGCAGCGTCGTGCCCTCCGGCGGCGCGGGCGGCGCGTGAATGGTTTGCATCGCTCCGCCCAGCGCCGGCAATTTCAATTTCGCGGCAAGCGGCGCCAGCGGATCATCCAGCTGCGCCATCTGCGGCAGCAGCCCGGTCAGGATTTCCCGCCAGCGGCGCGGCGCGACGGCGCCGAGGCCGCGGTACACCGGTACAATGCGGCCGCTGTGAATTCCTTCTGTCTCGCCTTCCTCGATCAGTTCAATTTCCGGATTGACGAACTTGAGCGACGGGACATTGGGCCGCTGATCCCGCTCCAATTTTCCGTAGGCATACAGTTCGCGCCCCGGCACGAACCAGCGGTGCAACCAGGGCTGGTTGAAAAAAGTCGCCCCGAGAATGCCGCCATTGAATGACAGCTGCGCCTCGATGATGGTCAGCCCCCGCCGCCGCGTGCGAATGACCCGCACCGCAACCACCCGCGCCCGCACCGCGACGAAAGCGCCCGGCGCCATCTGCTCCAACCGGATATCCGTGCGCCGATCCTCATAGCGCACCGGCAGGTTGAAATAGAGCGACTCCGGCGTGGGAAAGCCCGCCGCCGCCAATTTCAACGCGCGCGCCGGCCCGATCCCCTTGACGAATTGCACGGGGGGCGGCTGCTGCGAGCTAGGAGAAATGGATTTCACCACGGAGACACAGAGGCACAGAGAAGAAATCAGGCTGAAGAATCTAAAAAGAATCGATTATTGAAATTTGTATGGATTACGAACGCCCCTCACCCGGCGCGAAGACGCGCCGACCTCTCCCCGCAAGCGGGGCGAGGTCGAGATCAGCATGCCGCGATGAACCTTCTGACCTCGCCCCGCTTACGGGGAGAGGTCGCGCCGCAAGGCGCGGGTGAGGGGTAGTTCGTGAATCGGTAAACATCATTGATGTAGAGAGAACATTAACTGACAGCAGACGGGCGGCGAATCGGTGTCTTGCAAATCAAATCGCTTTCGCAATTCGCGAACCGTGTGTAGGGGCGGAGCTAAGCTCCGCCCTGAGGATCCCGGGCGCCGTTGGGCGGAGCTTAGCTCCGCCCCTACACGCATCCATCAATTGATGTGCCTTGCAGACTGTGCTCGATACGATGAATTTCATAGGAAAAGCAAAAATCTAAGACGCGCTAAGGGGTCGTAAAGAAATTAAATGAACAAAGATGACTGCCGAGTCGCCCGAATGGCAAGGCGCGAGGCTGCACACGGGAGTGTGCAGTCACCCCAGGCATGTAAGCGACGAGCAACGAAGCCAGTCGGGATGAATCGGCGGTCAGACTGTACATTTAATTTCTTTACGACCCCTAACTCCCAGACAGTGAAGCCTCAATCGCTTTCACCGCCGCCGCATCGCCCAACAAGAGCGGCGTCCTCTGATGAATGTCCGTCGGCTGAATATCCAGGATGGGCCGCTGGCCGTCGCTGGCGGCGCCGCCGGCTTTTTCAAAGAGGCGGGCCATGGGGCAGGCTTCGTAGAGGAGGCGCAGCTTGCCCTGGGGCTTTTTCACTTCGCCGGGATAGAAGAAACAGCCGCCCTTGAGAAGCGTCCGGTGCGCGTCGGCGATGAGGGAGCCGACATAGCGGGCGTTACTGTTTTCACCGAGCAGTTCGCCGCTGCGCAGTGCGCTGGCGGTTTTCTGCATCGGCGGACTCCAGCGTCGCGAGGCAGAGTCATTCATGGAATAAATGGTGCCCTGCGGCATCTTGAGATCGCCGCGGGTGAGGTGGAACTCGCTGTCGTTTTCGTCGAGGGTGAAGACATCCACACCGGCGGAAGCTGCGGTGACCAGCAGCGTCGCGGCGCCGAACATCACATAACCGGCGGCGGCTTGGGTGCGGCCGGGACGAAGGAAGTCGGCGGTCTCGGGCGAACGGCCGGGGCGGGGGTGGGGCACCAAAGAAAAAATCGCGCCAACGGTGATGTTGTTGTCAATGTTGGAAGACCCGTCGAGTGGATCCACCATCAAAAAATAATGGCCGGCCGGGTTGAGGATGCGCGGCTCATCCATCTCCTCAGAGACGACGCCGGCCAGCGCATGGTCGGAAATCGCCGAATAGGCGTCGAGAAAGGCCTGGTTGGCGAGCGCGTCCAGCTTCTTGACCGCCTCGCCCTGTACATTCACCGTGCCGGTCTCGCCGATGGCGTCGCCCAGTTCGCCGCGCCGCAGCGCCGCGCTGATAAGGCGCGCGGCCGTGGTGATGCCGGAATAGATGGGGATCAAATCGGCGGCATCGGCATCGGTGTCGCGCAGCCGGCGGGCTAGAGATGGGCGGGAATTCATGCGGGGGAAATCATAGCGGCTGCCCCCTCGGTTTCCGATCAGAAGTTTTTCTTGAGATCCATCCCGGCGTACATCGTAGCGACTTGGTCGGCGTAGCCGTTGAAGGGGAGGGTTTTGCGGCGGGAGAATTCGCCGATGTGGCGCTCACTGGCCTGGCTCCAGCGCGGGTGATCGACTTCGGGGTTCACATTCGAGTAAAACCCGTATTC
>JAYVQF010000311.1:0-16530 GCA_043777195.1 Thermoanaerobaculia bacterium | reverse complement strand
TATCAGGCCACCCTCGCGGCCGCGTTGCAGTGGAATATCGACCGCTTCGCAATTTATGGCGGGCCGCTGTGGAGCCGCCAGCAGGCGCGGCTGACCTTTAAAAACATCGCCACCGGCAATCCGGAATTCCAATACGACCTGCGGGAAAACAAGCGCATCGGCGGCTACCTGGGCGCCCGCGTTGACTTTCGCAATAGCTGGCTCCTGAGTCTTGAAGCCCAGAGCCGCTCGGGGACCCAGGGCGAGATTGCGCTGATCTATCAGTATTGAGAAGGGGCAGTATTGAAAAGCGGAATCGTTCATTGCCGCCCTGACATTGCATTGGACGAATATCACCGACTGCCTTTACGACTTGTTGCGCTTGATCCGCCCCCGATTTTCTTGGACACGAAATAAGACAGAGTGTCCAAGGAGTCAGACATGCAATTTTCGTGAGGAGAAATCAAATGATACAGAATTCTCTTTCTAACAAGAAGCCATTCAAAGTATGGACATGGACTATTGTACCAATCAGTATTATTTCGTATATTATGGGAATGTATTCTGAGGTCTGGTCAATATTGAGATTGAATGAAATGCTTTGGTCGCACACGGTTATATGTAGATTTATGTCTGCATGCACGTATGGACACAGCAATATATACGTTACTATTGTAGCGCTTCTACTTAACATAATTATATATGTAATTATATCTATGATTCTGTATTTACTTTTAATGAAAGTAAAAATATTTACAAAACATCGAAATATTTTAATTATTATATGGATGATTATATATATTGTCTGCTACATAATATTTCCCCCTGTTTTAGATTTGTGAATGATTTTCCCCAACTTGTAATGCCATTGAACGATTTCATGAAAGCAGACCGATAGCAGACCGCCGGTTTCCGGGTCGTCCGATCCCCGCTATCATTCCCGTCGCATGCTCAACTATGACCGCCTGACACAAACCCTCATTGACCTGGTCAAGATTGATTCCATTTCCCGCCGCGAACGGGCGGTGGCGGAATATCTGAAAACCGCGGTTAGCGAGATCGGCTGCCTGTTTGAGGTGGATGACGCCGGCGAAAAAGTTCAGGGCGACACCGGCAACCTGATTGTGCGCATGAAGGGGACGGCGGACGGCGCCGAACCGCTGTTTCTTTCGGCGCACATGGATACCGTGGAACCGGGCATTGGCGTCAAGCCGATCCTCACCGCGGACGGCATTCTCAAAACCGACGGCACCACGGTGCTGGGCGGCGACGACAAGTCGGGCGTCGCGATCATCCTCGAAATCCTGCGCGTGATTCACGAAAACAAAATCGCGACCGGCGATATCGAAGTCGTTTTCACCATTTGCGAGGAAGTCGGCCTGCTCGGCGCGAAGCATTTCGATCCCACCCGTTTGCGCGCGAAACACGGCCTGGTGCTCGACTCGGACGATCCCGGCTGCCTGTTCGTGAAAGCGCCGGCCTCCGACCGCTTCGAGGTGAAAATTCACGGCGCCGCCGCGCATGCGGGCGTCGCGCCGGATCAGGGCATCAGCGCCATTCGCGTTGCGGCGGAAGGCATCGCGGCCATGAAACTCGGACGCATTGACGGCGAAACCACCGCCAACATCGGCTTCATCCAGGGCGGCATCGCCACCAACATCATCCCCCCCGAAGCCCTGCTGCGCGGCGAGGCCCGCTCCCATTCCATCGCCAAGCTGGAAGCCCAGACCGCGCATATGGTGGATTGCCTGAAAAGCGCGGCGAGTCGCCATCAAGTCGTGGTCGAGGGCCAAACCCGGACCGCACGCATCGAGGAAAAAGTCTGGCGCGAATATGGCGCGATGAATGTCGATCCGCAAGCGAAGATTGTGCAACTGGTGACCCGCGCCGCGGGCAAGATCGGCAAGGTGATTATTCCGGGCTCTACCGGCGGCGGCTGCGACGCCAATGTCTTCAACACCAAGGGATTGCTCGCCGCCAACCTCGGCACCGGCATGCAAAAAATTCACACCGTCGAGGAATTCCTGCGCGTGGAGGATATGCACCGAGCGGGGGACATCGTGCTGGAAGTGTTGAAGTTGAATGTAGCGGGGTAATAAGAGAAGAAATATACAAACCGCGAAATATATCAACGCGCCGGATATCGTGTAACGAACGGTTTTCCGGGCGCGCGCAGGAGCGGCCAGCGCAGGGAACCGGCGATGGTTTTTTTGTCGCTGGCGAGCGCGTCATTCATCCAGCGCGCCGCATCGCCGCGCAGTCCTGCTTCGCGCAGTGAGACCGGCAGGCCGGCGGCGCTGAGAATTTTTTCCAGGCGATTCGCCAGCGCGGCGCCGTCCTTCTCAGACACCACGCGCAGCCGCACGGCCAGACGCAATTCCTCGCAGATGCCGATCGCCACCGCCTCGCCGTGCGTCAGTGTATCGTAATGCAGCGCTTTCTCAATGGCATGCGCAAGGGTGTGGCCGAGATTGAGCCAGAGCCGCGGGCCGGTTTCGCGCGGGTCGCGGGCACAGAGCGCGAGTTTGTATTGCGCCGCCATCGCGATGTGGCGGGTGAGCGCGGCGGTGTCGCCGTCCAGCAATAGCGGTAAATCCCGCTCGACGGCGGCGAGCGCCGCGGATGATTTCAAGGCGGCGGTCTTGATCAGTTCCGCCAGGCCATTAGCCAGCTCTCGGGGCGGCAGGGTCAGCAGCCAGGCCGGATCGATGAGCACTGACGCGGGCGGCGCAAACAGACCGGCGAGGTTTTTTCCGCCCTCAAGATCGATCGCGGTTTTTCCGCCCAGGCCCGCATCCACCATCGCCGTGAGCGTGGTGGGAATGAAATGAAAAGGCACGCCGCGCCGATAACTTGCGGCGGCAAAGCCGGCGAGATCACCGATGACCCCGCCGCCCAGGCCGATGACCGGCGTGGCGCGATCGGCGCCCAGCGCCGCCAGCGCATTCCACAGGGCGAACAATTTCACCGAGGACTTGCTGCGTTCGCCTTCCGGCACGATGATGATCCAGAACCCATCACGCACCCGCGCGGGCAGCAGTTCGGCCAGCCGCGAGTGCGTGATCAGCACCGGCATCCGGGCGCCCCCGGCGATGAACCCGCGCAGTGCCGGCCCAGTGGCGCCGGCGGCGAGACGGGCGGGATGCAGTCCGCGCAGGAGGATCGCACCCTGCGGTTCCCGTTCGCGCGCCAGCAGCAGCCTGAGCGCGGCGGTTTCGGGTGAACAATTCGTCGTGGAAACTTTTTGCGAAATTTGTAGATAGTGCCGTTGCCGCTCACGCCAACGCGCCGCCAGCCCGCGAGCCAGCGGCCGGCTGGCGGGGCCCGCGCGCGCGATCCGTTTTTTTATTTCACCAAACGGCGCGTGCAGCAGCCAGAGTTCATGCCGGGCGGCGAGTCGGAAATTTCCCGCAGCCAGCAATGCACCGCCGCCGAGCGCAATGACCGCGGGACTTTTTGCAGCAAGGACCCGACGCAGCGCCGCCGTTTCCCGCAGGCGGAACGCCGCCTCGCCCTCTTGCGCAAATAATTCCGCAATCGAGCGGCCGGGCCCGCTTTCGATCACTGCATCCAGATCCACGAACGGGCGCCGCAGCGCCTTCGCCAGCAGCCGGCCCACCGTGGATTTCCCGGAGGCCATGAACCCCCACAGCAAGAGGTGCGGCGCGGGTGCTGGTTTCACGGCGTGATTACGCGGTCAACGAGGGGTCAGTACGGCGGAAGGCACAGCCGTGGACTCAGCTTTTTTCTTTCGGCTTGGATCCGAAGAGGATCGCGTCCGAGAGCATGCGGCTGATCTTCGCGAGCTTGCCCGCGACTTCCTGGCATTCGGCGATCTCGCCCGTCTCAACCGCGCGCTTGGCTTCCACCAGCGCCTCTTCCACCGAATCCGCCTGCCCTTTGCCCAGCATGTTCTGGCATTCCTTGAAGGCTTTTTCGTTGGCGGCGGTCAAGGCCTCGATTTTTCCACGCAGCTTGGCCAGCTCAACGCGTGCCTTGTCCTGATCTGCGAATTGTTTGGCGGTTTCGATGATGCGCTGGATTTCGGTTTCGTCAAGACCCCCAGACGGCGTCACCACCACGCGCTGTTCTTTGCTGGTGGCGATGTCCTTGGCGGTAACATTCAGGATGCCGTTGGCGTTGACCTCGAAGCTGACTTCGATCTTGGGCACATTGCGCGGCGCCGGCGGAATACCGACCAGTTCGAATTTGGCAAGCGACAGGTTTTCCGAACTGACCGCGCGCTCGCCCTGCATCACATGCACCTCCACCTTGTCCTGATTGTCGGCGATGGTGGTGAAGATTCTGGCTTTCTGGGTGGGAATCGCGCTGCCGCGCTCGATCATCTTGGTGAAAGTGCCGCCCTTGGTTTCCAGTCCGATCGACAGCGGCAGGACATCGAGGAGCACCATCTCCTTGACCTCGCCCTTGAGGATGCCGGCCTGGATGGCGGCGCCCAGCGCGACGACTTCGTCCGGGTTTTTGTCGCGGCGCGGCTCGCGCTTGAAGATGTCATGCACCATGCGGTTGACCATCGGCATACGGGTCTGGCCGCCCACCATCAGCACTTCGGTGATCTTGTCCGCGCCGATTCCCGCCTGTTTGAGCGCCTCGAGGCAGGGCTCCTGGGTGCGGCGGATGAGATCCCCCGTGAGCTGTTCAAGTTTTTCACGCGTCAAATTCAGCTGCAAATGTTTCGGTCCGGTGGCGTCCGAGGCGATGAAGGGCAGGTTGATTTCGGTGTCGGGCACCGCAGAGAGATCGCACTTGGCTTTTTCAGCGGCTTCTTTGAGTCGCTGCAGCGCCAGCCGGTCGTCTTTCAGGTCGCCGCCGTTGCGATTGCGGTATTCGTCAATCAGGTAATTCATTACCGCGTTGTCGAGATCTTCGCCGCCCAGGAAAGTGTCGCCCGCGGTGGCGATGACCTCATAGACGCCGTCGCCGAGGCGCAGGATCGAGATGTCGAAGGTGCCACCGCCCAGATCGTAAACCGCCACGAGTTTGTTTTCCGTCTCATTGAGGTTGTAGGCGAGACAGGCCGCGGTCGGTTCGTTGAGGATGCGCAGGACTTCCAGCCCGGCGATGCGGCCGGCGTCCTTGGTGGCCTGGCGCTGATGGTCGTTGAAGTAGGCGGGCACCGTGACTACCGCCTCGCGCACTTCCTCCTGGAAATATTCCTCGGCCGATTTGCGCAATTCGCCCAGCACCAGCGCGGAAATTTCCTGCGGCGTGTATTCCCCGCCGCCCACCGCCAGCCGCACATCGCCGTTGGGCGCCTCGGTGAGCCGGTAAGGCAGGGTCTCCTTTGACTTGACCACTTCCGCAGCGGAGTACTTGCGCCCGATCAGCCGTTTGACCGCGTGCACCGTGCCGACCGGATTGGTGATCGCCTGGCGCTTGGCCAGCATGCCGACCAGTTTTTCCCCATCGCCGGTGAAGCCGACCACCGAAGGCGTGGTGCGCCCGCCCTCCCGGTTGGGAACGATTTCGGGCAGCCCCGCGACAATGTGCGCGACGCAGCTGTTGGTGGTGCCCAAGTCAATGCCGATTACTTTTGCCATGGTGGTGAATTATAAGCAGCGGGGCGGGAATCGCCGGTTGAGGGAATTTTGAAACCGGGCCAATCCTGCGGCCGTCACCCGGGTTTTCCGACTTTGACCAAGGAAGCGCGCATCACCCGGCCGGCGCGTGTCCAGCCGCGGCGCAAGTCCTCGACCACGGTTTCGATTTGCAGGTCGAGGCGGAATTCGACGCCCGCCGCCTCGTGCAGGCGGGGATTGAAGGGGGCGCCGAGGGCTTCGATGGGTTCGGCGCCGTAACGGCCCATGGTGTCGATCAGCCCCTTGCGGGTCATGGCGATGCCCTGCACGAAACCAGGATCCATGCCCTGCGGCGCGGTGCGCAGCGCCATGTCGAGAAAATCCACCACGGCGATGAGTTCGCGCAGCAGCGGCTCGGGACCCTGGCGCACGGCCTCTTCAAGTTTGGCCTCATACAATTTGCGGGCGGCGTCGGCGCCCTCTTTCATTTTCACGAGCTGCGCTTCAAGCGCGGTTTTCTCCTGCTCCAGCGCATCGGCGTCCTGGCGCGCGTTCTGTCCGGCCTGGCGCACCGCCGACAACTGCCGGTCCAGCGTTTCATGCGACTCGCGCGCGTGGGCCACCAGCCGGGTCAGCGCGGAGATGCGGCGGGCTTCAGGGGATTCGAAACTCGGGGCTTCCGGCTCCTCGTCGGGCTGTTCCGCCGCGAATTCGGTGATCGTCATCTCGGTCGCCGCATCGCCGTCCGCGCCCCGGGTTTCCGGTTGCGGTTCCGAGTCGCTGAACAAGACCTCAATCGGTGCCTCCTCCGGCGTAAGGGCGCGATCAAGTTCCTCGGAGAGACTGGGTTCAGGCGGTGCAGCGATTGCGCTCGCCTCCGTCACCATGAC
The DNA here is from genome assembly GCA_043777195.1 of Thermoanaerobaculia bacterium. Taxonomy (GTDB): domain Bacteria; phylum Acidobacteriota; class UBA4820; order JAYVQF01; family JAYVQF01; genus JAYVQF01. The sequence goes on along the minus strand of JAYVQF010000311.1, from coordinate 10,121 downwards.
CCCCTGGATTTCTTCCAGCGGCGCAGCGGGCTGGGTTGTTTCGGAAGGCATCGGCGGCGGTGATTCCGATTTGCTCATCGTCCCTCCGAAATCAATTCGCTGAGCGCCGCCGCGAGCGCGGTGACCTGGTCGCACAGCTGCGCGTATTGCATCCGTTTGGGGCCGACGATGGCCAGGGAGCCGAGCGGCGAATCGCCGCGAAAATAGGGAATGGTGAGCAGCGCGAGATCGCTCAGCACCCCGGCCCCCATCTCGTCGCCCACCAGCACTTGCGGCGTTGCGGAGGCGCCCGCAGAAGCCCCGCCGGAATAACCGGCGCCCGGTTCGGCGACCGAAAGCGTGGCCATGAGTTCCACCCAGCGTCCCTTGTCCTCGATGGCGCGGCAGAGCGAAGCGAGATCGGCGCCGTCGCTTTTTTGCGCGGCGGCGGCCAGCCATTCGCCGGTGCCTTCCACGCGCAGGGTTCCCGCCTCGGGCGCTGCAAAGGCCTCTTCGCCCAGCCGCGCCGCGCCCGCGATGCGTGCGTCATAGCGCGCCCTTTCGCCCGTTCGCTCCCGTTCCAGGAATTCGCGCGCTTCAGTGAGGGTCATGCCCAGGCAATGATCGCGCAAGAACCCCGACATCGCGGCGAGATCGCCCGCGGTGAAGAGCGTGTCGCACGTCACCATGCGATGGCGCACCTGGCCGTCATCGCCCGCCACAATCGCCAGCACCCGCCGCCCTTCGTAGGGCAAAAGTTCGATGTGGCGCAGCCGCAGCCGTTGCAGCGGGGGCAGCACGATCAGCGCGAGCTGGCGGCTGAGCCGCGCCAATTCGCGTGCGGCGGCGGCGGCAAAGGCGTCGAGATCGCCGGCGTTTTCCTCTGGCAGCAAAGCCTGACGCAGCGTCACCCCGAGCGCCCGTACCCGCTCCTGGGTGGGTCGCGCCCGCCCCGCCTCTTCGCGCGCGTAAAGCCGAATGGCCTCGTCCGTGGGGACTCCCCCCGCGCTGGTGTGCGGATGGCTGATCAATCCCAAGTCGGCGAGATCGGCCAGCACATTGCGTACCGTCGCGGACGAGAGCTGGCCGCCGCCCAAACGCGCCAGCGTGCGCGAGGAGACCGGCTCGCCCGCGCGCATGTATTCGCGCAGGAGATCGCGCAGGATTTCGCCCTGGCGCGATTCAGCTTCCGGCAAAGCGGCATGGGGCGCGGCGGACACGGCGATATTTTAGCGGGTAACCCTCAAGCCCCTGGCCGCCAGCCCCCCAGACGGAACCAATCGCCGAAATCAGACACCACGGAAAACCCCGCTGCGCGCGCTTCAGCCTGCACCTGCGCCGGGGTGAAGCGGCGGATGTAGGCGAGGCCGGTCAGGCCGTCGGGCCGCAGGTAAAGCGTGTGCCAGTCGCCGAATTCCGATAGGGGCAGTCTGTGCGCGCGCCGGCGGCGACGGGAAAGCCAGAGCTGAAGCCATTCTCCAGCCGACCGCACCCGCCGCAAATGCAGCAAAATTTTTCCGCCGGGCGCGAGATGACCGCCCAGTACGCGTAGCATCGCGATGCGCCGGGCCGAGCCGGAAATGAAGGAATAAAGAAGCGGGGTGAAGAGAATGCCATCCCAGCGCTCTTCGCGCAGGGGAAAATTCGTGAGATCGGCGGTGAAGAATTCCGCAGGGAGGGCTGCGGCCTGCGCGTTTGTTTGCGCGGCCGCCGTCATCTCCGCCAATAAATCACAGCCGGACAGCAGGTATCCCGCGCGAGCCAGGGCGATGACCTCGTTTCCCGCGCCGCAACCGGCCACCAGCATCCGGCCGCCAGACGGGAAGGCCTCGCGGCACATCGCCATCATTTCCGGGCTGATCTCGCCGCGGCATTCCGTATGGTAACCCGCCGTCTGCGCGGCGAATTTTTCGGCGATGGAGGCCGCTGCGTCCGCACTCCATTCGGCCATCAGCGCGATGCGCCGGAACCACTAGGTGAAGGCCGCGCGCCGCGTCGTCAGCGGGTGCATCCAGCCGAACTGCGGCGAGCGAATCACTGAACCGTCTGGGCGCAACAAGCGCCCGAGAATCCGCTCCGAGGTCAGCCATTCGCCGTAGCCAGGGAGCGGGTCCAGACCGGTGAGAAATTTTTTCGAGCGCACACAAAAAATTCGGCGCACATCGGAAACGCCGCCGACCTCACACAGCGCGAGATCGCCAGGTCGCAGCGGGGTTGCGGTCTCGATGAGAAATTGCGCGCCATCCGGCAAGTCGGGCGCCAATCCGAAGCCGCGGTATTCCAATCGCAGCGGGGAACGCCCGGACGCAGGCAGCAGTGCGCGCAGGATGCCGGCGGGCATCACCTCGCCGGTCTCCACATCGCGCACCGCGCGCGGCAACCGCTGATTCCCGGGCGCGGGCAGCAATTGCAAGCTCTACAGCTCCGTCAGCAATTGCGCCGGCCAGTCTTTCGCCGACACTTTGGCGTGCCACTGCTTGATGCGCCCATCCGGCCCGATTACCACGCCGACACGGTTCGAATATTCGCCGGCAGCCGAATCAACCGCGCCGTACGCCATCGCCATCGCACGAGAGATGTCGCACAGCAGCGGAAAGGTGAAGCCGAACTTTTGCGCAAAGGCTGCGTTCTCTTCCGGGGTGTCGAGCGAAACCCCGAGGATCGCCGCATTCTTCTTCGCATACTCGCTCTGGAGGTCGCGGAACCCGCAACCCTGAATCGTTCACCCAGGGGTGTCGGCTTTGGCGTAGAACCACAGCACCAGGGTTTTGCCTGCATAGTCGGTGAGACGGTGCATTTTTCCATTTTGATCGGCCACCGAAAAATTCGGGGCCAAGTCGCCGGGATTCAGCATGGGGAGGACTCCTGAGCAGAATTGTAATGGATGCGGAGGACAGATCGAGCGGTTGAATTTGTTCTTAGGTCGGGCTGGGAATTACAGCAACCATCGCCGGGGAAGCTGTTGCGACTTGCCGCTCGTGCGGCAAGCTCCGCTTGCTTCGCTTTACGCTATCGTTTACGAATCACGCCCATGACCGCGACAGCCTGCGTATTCTTGCGTGATTCGTATGCGTAAGCGTGATGCGATGGCACAGTGCAGCGGGCCTGATTGTTCATTTGAAACCTCATCCGGGCTTATTTTGAGCGTAGGATGCACGACCGAACAAGCGTCACCCATTTATTGCCCCCCCTAATAATTTCGGGATTTTCTAAGCTGGGCGGACGAAACCTGCATCAGGTATACCAGATGAGACCCTAAAGACCCGCCCGATCCCACCATTACCCCTCACCCGCGCCGAGGACGGCGCGACCCCTTAAGGGGGCGAAGTCAGAGCCAGTAACGGGATCGAGTCAGGATCGCGCAGCCAACGCACTAGGACGACCGGCGCGTCAGTAACTGATCACCAGTTTGCCATTCAGTTTGTCCTTGGCAATGGCCAGCGTGTTGCCGCTGTTGGCCTCGAGCTGATAAAAGACGATCGGGGTGGTCTGGTCGCTGTAATCCGTGGTTTCCTGCGGGTAGCTGGCGCTGGGGTTGAACAGGAAGACCACGAGACCGGAGCGCGACAGCGAGGGGTCGCCCGGTGCGCGCGGGAAAGTCGCGGCCGTCGGGTTTAATGATCCCTGCGTCGAACGCAGCAGTCCGGGCAGATTCGCAACACTGACCGGCGCCGAGAGCGCCGAGGTGGTCGCGCCCGTGCCCACCCTCGCGGTGATCTGATCATTGCCCGCCAAGCCGCTGATTCCGGCCAGGGTCCAGACCCCGCCGGTGACGGTCGTGCTGCCGAGAAAGACGCCGTTCTTGTAAATCGAAATGGCCGTGCCATCAGGCGCCGCGGAAGATCCCGAGATCGAACTGTCGGTCGGATAGATGGGGCTGGTGATGGACGGCGTCTGATGAATGACCGTCTGGCTGGTCGAACCGGCCGAGGTCTGGCCGTTTGCGGTCACCGTCGAACTCACCGTCGAACCCGCCACCAGAGCCGGCACCGTCACGCTCCAGGTGCCGCCAGCCAGAACCGTCGTGGTGTAGGGCGTTCCATTGACAACCACTGTCACCGTGGAGCCGACCGGCGCGGTGGAACTGCCCGTGATGGCGGTCTGGCCGGCGACCAGCGGGCTGTTCATTACCGGTGCCGCGGGAGTCACGATGATCGCGGTGGAGGCCGCGGAAGTCGCCACGCCCGTGCCGGTCGTTGCGGTGATGGATTCGCCGCCGATGAGTCCGGAAACCCCGCTGAGCGTCCAGCTCCCGCCGCTCACCGTCGTGGTGCCGATGGGCGCGCCGTTCTTGTACACCGTGATGATCGTGCCGTTGGGGGCGGAAGAGGTACCGGAGATTGCACTCGTCCCGGCGTTGATCGGGCCGGTAAGAGCCGGCGCGACAAAGATGACATTGAAGCTGTTCGCGCCGGAAACCACCGAGGTGTTGCCCGCTGCATCGCGCGCCGTGGCGCTCACACTGAAGGGCCCACCCTGGGGCAGCGCCGGCGAGGGGACGGAATAATTGCCGCTGGCGTCCGCGGTGGTGGTCACCGTGTAAGGGCCGCCCGGACCGGTGATGGTGAGGGTCACGGTGCTGTTCGCCTCCGCCGTGCCGCTGATCGCCGGCGTGGTGCTGGTGGTTGAACTGCCATTCGCCGGCGCAGTGATGGTCGGTGCCGCAGGCGCCACGGTGTCCCGGGTGGTGGTGACGATATTGGAGAGCACGCTCTTGGCCGTCGCGCCAGCAGTCCAGGTGCCGCTCCCCTGGAAGGAATAAAGGCCGTCGGGTCCGAAGCTGACGGTCACGGTCAGCGTGCCGGAGGCGCCCGCCGATGGGCTGCCCAGGATCCAGACAACCGTGGAGCCGGACAGCACGCCACCGCCGGTGGACGAGACGAAACCGGCACCCGCGGGCAACGGCAGCGAAACGCGCAGATTGGAGAGCGGCCCGACGCCGGTAGAGCTGTAGTTGATCGTGTAAGTTGCGTTGCCGCCGTTGCTGTAGAGCGGCCCGGCGAGCGTCAGCGAAACCGCCGGCACCGCTTCGGAGGTGCAGGGGGCCTCGAATAGTGAGTCGAGGAAGTAGCGGGCGCCCAGGCTTTTGGGATTGGTGCTCATCGGCAGGGCGACGGTGTATTGATGGCCGCCGAGATAGGAGACCTTGCCTTTCGCGGTCAGCCCGTCCACATAACCAGTCATCCAGATGTCGCGGCTGCCGTGGCCCACGACGTTGTCGGCGGCAACATGGACGACGTTGACGTTGTAGTAGCTGCTGCTGGCGGCAAGCGAATAGCTCGGCTCGCTGCCGCCGGGATTGTTGTAGGTGCCGTCGTTCTGCGCGAAGGGGGAATCCGAGCCGTATTGGAAAAATGGCCCGGTTCCGGTAACGCCCGCCGCGGTGACGCCGCCGGAGGTCAGATAGTGGCCGAAGGTCGGGTCGTTCTCGAAGGCATTGACCGCCTGGCATTCGAGGAAGACGTGGGTCTGGAAGGCGAGGAAGGAACGAACCTCCGCCACCACCTCGGGATCACCCGGCGCGGCGTAGTGCATGGACATGAACTGGCAGAAGCGGGGACTTCCGGAGGCATCGAGCAGCCCGCCGTCGGCGTGATTGACGCTCGATGGCCCCTTGACCGCGGCGATGCTCAGACATTCCGGGCAGCAGAAATCGCCCGGGCAGGCGTAGGCGGCGGAGGCATCCTTGGCGGCCGGGAAGGGGAATGTGTCGGGGACTGCATACACCTGGTCTCCCGCGACAAGCGTGGCGGCGGCAACCGTCAGCGCCCATGCGCCGCCCGAAGTCGTAGCGGTTCCCAGCAGCGTGTCAATCGCGGCGCGCGTGCGATAGACACGCACTTTGCTCCCGTCGGCCATTGCATAGCCGCCGATGAGCGAGGTGGCGCCGGCGGCGGCGGGCGGGGTGACGATGGCGGGCACAGGCACGGTGATGACAAAATTGGAAAGGCCGCTTTCGGTCTTCGCGGGCGCAGTGGCGGAGGCGTCCCAGATGTCGCCGCCCGCGGCGGGGTTGGTCAGCGTAAAGGACCATTTGCCGGCGGCGACTGGCGCCGTCCCGGCGAGCGCTCCATTACGAAACAACTTGATGACGGTGCTGTTCGCCTCAGTCGAGGTGCCGGCGACATTGCCGTCCCCCTCGCGCAGCGGCGCGGTGATTACCGGCGCGGCACTGGTGCCCCCGGCGGGCAGATTGCCGGAAGCGCGGTTGCCGCTCAGCGGCGAGGTGCCTTTGCCGGTTCCGGTCACGGTGGCGGTGACATTGATCAAGGGGGGAATTCCCGCCGGGCCGAATGACCAGACGCTGCCTGCCTGCACCGTCGTGGTTCCCGCAAAAAGGCCGTTAATGAAAACACTGATCGCCGAACCGGCCGCCTCGGTGGAGGTGCCGGTGATGAGGTTGTTGCCGGCCGGCGCGGCGCTGACCGTGGGCTTGGCTGAGGCGACTCCCACCGTCATCCGGTTGCCCGTGCGCGTCGGGGGATTGAAGGATTGCTGTAGCGATCCGGCATTGAGGTAAGAAAAGGCGATGGCTTCGTTGCCATCGCCGAAAACCCCGATGGTGGGCGCCGCGAGCAGCCGGCGGCCGACATCAGCGATGAATGAAGTGGTGGCGCGGTGCGCCGTCAGCCCGGCAAAATTCGCCTGCCAGGCCTGCACCACCGGCAATGCCCGGGCATAGTCGGCCGAATCAATGAGAAACGGGCCGCCGCGATAGCTGATGTTGCTCAGCGCCGAGCTGCTGCGCACGTCGGCACCGCTGACGAGCGTGAAATCCACATCGCCGTAATTCTTTCCGGTCTTTATCGCCCACTGCACCGGGATGTCGCGCTTGAGCAGATCCTGCACCAGACCGAAGGCGACAAACATCCCGTTGTCCTGGTTGGCGGTGTCCATGGGAACGATCAGGGTGTTGGCGGCGAAACTGGTGCTTTGCGCACGACCCGTGAACGGCAGCAGCAGCCCGGTGAGCAGGAGCGCGCCGAGGGTGAGGGAACGGCTCGGGGTCAATCTAAGCATGGACAAATCTCCTGGGAATACGGCAAAACCGTATTCCGAAAGTATGATCACACCGGTCAATATATTCCATAACGCTATTTATGTCAAGTAAAATATTTCCACAGTGGCAACCGTTACAAAAAACTGCAGCGGAAATTTTATTAGTTTCATCTTATAGTCCCTGTGTCTGAGTGAATCCCTAATTTTCCCCAAATCTCATCTACTTTCATTTTCGTCTGTGGATCCATCTTCATCTCATCCGGCCACCGCCGCGTGAATCCTTCCTCCGGCCATTTCTTCGTGCAATCGAAGCCGACTTTGGAGCCGTAGCCCATCGCCCTGGAGGAATGATCCAGCACATCGATCGGCCCCATCGCGATTTCCATGTCGCGCTGGGGATCGAGGTTGTTGCAAGCTTTCCAGACGACTTCGTTGTAGTCGTGGAGATTTACATCGGAATCGAAGACCACGATGAATTTTTCCAGCGCAACCTGGCCCATGCCCCACATGGCGTGCATGATTTTTCTCGCATGGCCGGGATATTGCTTGTGGATGGAGATGAGCATGAGGTTGTGAAACACCCCCGCCCAGGGCATGTGCATGTCTTCGATTTCGGCGAACTGCTTTTTCAGGATGGGCAGGGTGAGCCGTTCGACGGCGTAGCCCATGTGGCAATCTTCCTTGGGCGGCTTGCCGACAATCGTGGATTGATAGACGGGGTTCTTGCGGTGCGTTATGCAGGTGATGTGGAAGACCGGATATTCTTCTTCCAAGGTATAGAAGCCGGTGTGATCGCCGAAGGGGCCTTCAGTCCGTTTTTCGTGCGGCTCTACATAGCCTTCCAGCACGAACTCAGCGGTGGCGGGAACATCGAGATCCACGGTCTTGCACTTGACCAGCTCGACCGCCTCGCCGGTGGCGAAGCCGGCGAACATCATCTCGTCAATATCGTCCGGCGCGGGAAGGATGGCGCAGAAGACCTGGGACGGGGCGGCACCGATGGCGACCGCGACCTCCGTGCGTTCGTTATGCGCGATGCGCTGGCGGTGATGTTTGGCACCGTGGTGATGAATCTGCCAGTGCATGCCGGTCGTGTTCTTGTCATACACCTGCATTCTATACATGCCGAAATTGCGCTTGCCGCTCTCGCGGTCTTTGGTGGTGACCAGCCCCATCGTGATGAAGCGGCCGCCATCCTGCGGCCAGCATTTCTGGATGGGCAATTCGCTCAGATCCACCTGATCGCCGGTCTTGACGACCTCCTGACAGGGCGCGTTCTTGACGATTTTCGGAAAGATTGTCTCCAGCTCCTTGAGCTTCGGCAGCATCTTTAATTTGTCGAGAAATCCCTGCGGCGCCTTCTGGTCCAGGAGCGCATGCACCCGCTCCCCGAGCTCGCCGTAGTTCGCCATGCCGAACGCCTTGAGCATCCGCCGCTCGGCGCCCAGCACATTGATGGCCAGCGGGAATTTCGCTCCCTTGGGCTTTTCAAAGAGCAGCGCCGGCCCGCCGCCTGGCAATTTCATCGCGCGGTCGGCGATCTCGCTGATTTCAAGGATGGGATCGACTTCGTCCTTGATGCGGACGAGATCACCATCGGCTTCGAGTTCCTTCAGGAATGACTGCAGGTCTTTTGCGGGCATGCCGCAATTTTAAACGGCGGGGCCGCGCGGCCCCTTAGCTTGATTGCCGTTTGATGGCTTCTTGCAGGGCCGACGCTTTGATGGTGCCCGTCGAGCGCACTTCGCCCGTGACGGTCTTCCAGTTGAATTCCCAAACGCAGCGCGAGCCGCCGCGCAGCAAACATTCGGCGTCGCGTCCCTGGCTGCCGGTGATCCCGTGATTTTCAAGGAGCCGGGTGGTATAGCCGATGGAGGAGAGGCAGTGATTACGGCCGGTTTCGCGGTGTCCGCTCCAGATGATACGGCCGCCCTGTGCCGTCTTTTCGTAAACCACCTCGCCGATCTCACCCACCAGATATTGCGGAAACTGGCGGCACAGCCCTTCGAGCAGGGCATGCGGATCAGTCTTCTGCCCATGTACGGCCTTCTGCAGCGCGCGGTGTTCATCGGCGGAAAAAATCCCCATGTCCCGGTGCATCTCGTCGCCGCCCTGCAGTTCCTTCAGGATGATCGCGCTCAGCGCCTCCAGATCCTGCAACGGAAATTCCCGCAGACTGAAGACCCGCTGCCGCGCCATTTCGCCCACGGGGTCAGGCTGGGCTTTGAGCCTGTTGATCAGCGCTTCTCCGCCGCGATTGCGAGCGAAGTCCAGACGGGCTTTCAGGGTGGCGCCCTTGAGTTGAATCATGACAGAAATCTCCAGCGGCCATTCTATCGCGGATACTTGCGAATCGATGATTATTCGTGAGGCAGAAAACGAACTTCCCGCAGCGATTTCCCGCCGGCGATTAAAAGGTAAAGCCGGTCGAGACCGATGGCCATGCCGGCACAGGGGGGCAGGCCGCGGTCGAGGGCTGCCAGCAGATTGACCGGTTCGGGATGCGGCAATTCCCCCCGTGCCGTCCGTTCGGCATTGGCGTGCGCGATGCGGCGGCGCTGCTCGACTGGATCGGTCAGTTCGGAAAATCCGTTGCCGAGTTCGGTGCCGTTGAGGTAGAGCTCCACGCGCTCCGCCCAGCGCAAATCATCCGATTTAAGGCGGGCGAGCGCGGCCTGCGACGCCGGGTAATCGTGCAGCAGCAGCGGGCCGCTGCGCCCGAGTTTTCCCTCTATTTCCGCGAGAAATATCGAGAAATAGGCGTCATCCCAGCTGGCGGAATCGGCGCTGAGATGGCCGCGGCGGCGTGCCTCCGCGATCAATTTTTCTGCGGGCGCGGGCGGCAGGAATTCAGCTATTTCCAAGCGGGCATGTCTGCGGAACACCGCCTCAACCGTGGCGTATTCAAGCCGGAACAGATCGGGCAGCGAATTGTTTTCGGGAAAGCGCACGGCCAACCATTCGCCCAGCGTGCGCAGCAGCCCGTCGCAATCCTCCATCATCGCTTCGTAGTCACGGCCCGAGCGGTACCATTCGAGCATCGTGAATTCGGGCTGGTGCAAATCGGAAACCGGTTCATCGCGAAAGGCGCGGGAGATTTCGAAATAATCAGCATCGTATTCACTGAGCAATCGCTTGAGCTG
>JAYVQF010000310.1:0-4211 GCA_043777195.1 Thermoanaerobaculia bacterium | reverse complement strand
TGTTCAACTATGTGGCCGGCGAGATCGCCCAGGCCCATCAGGCCGGGCTGTCCTTGGGCGTGGTCATCGGCGGCGGCAACATTTTCCGCGGCATCATGGCCGACGCGCTGCAGATCGACCGCGTCGCCGCCGACCAGATGGGCATGCTGGCGACCGTCATCAACGCCATCGCCCTGGTCGAGGCGCTGGAACGGCGCGGCTCCCCCGCGCGCATGCTTACCGCGCAGGAGATGCGCGCCTTCGGTGAACCCTATATCCGCCGCCGCGCCCTGCGCCATCTCGACAAGGGCCGGGTGGTGGTTTTCGCCGGCGGCACCGGCAACCCCTACTTCACCACCGATTCCGCCGCCGCGCTACGGGCCGTGGAAATCCACGCCGGACTGCTGCTCAAAGCCACCAAGGTGGACGGGATTTACGACCGCGACCCCAAGAAATTCCCCGACGCTAAAAAAGTGGATAAAATCAGCTTCAGCGACGCACTCTCGCAGCGACTCAAGGTCATGGACGCCACCGCCTTTGCCCTCTGCCAGGACAACAAACTGCCCATCCGGGTTTACAACCTGCTGGAAGCCGGCGCGCTGGTGAAAATCGTGAACGGCGCGGAAATCGGCTCGCTGGTGAGCTGACAAGATGGCTTTTAGCTTCTGGCTTTCGGCTTTTGGAGACGACGCGATTCTGTGAATTTATTGCTTGCTCTGCCCGGCGGAGATGAAACTCGGACGACGAATGATTCGCGATTGACCCAGAAGCCAAAAGCCGGAAGCCCTCTTTCTGCTGCCCTGATTTCATCCGGCAGCCGCTATAATTCACCGCTCTCAATTTATCCCCTTTTTCGGAGTCTCCCCGTGTCCCAGTCGCTGTCGCAGATCCTGGCGTATGCCATTGTCCTGCTCATTATCGCCCTGATGCTCGCCCTGGCCTACTTCACGGTCAAGGAAGGCACGCGCGGGCTCAAACGCTTTTTCCATATCTTCAAATGGCTGCTGTTCGCCATCGTCGGGGTTTTCGTGGTCGGCCTGTTCGGCGGCATCGGCGTGGGCGGCAATTTCTTCGGCGACCGCAGCGGCCTGACCGGCGACAAGAATATCGCCATGGTGCTGGATCGCCCGGTCACCCTGGTCGCGGTGCGTCGGCAGCTCGAGCAGTACAAATCCTACGGCATCGAAGAGGCCCAGCTGTCGCAATTCGCCCCCTCGATCATCGAAAACATGATCAGCGGTGAGGTTGAACAGGAAGCCGCCCGCCGCTCGGGCGTCGAGGTCAGCGATGCGGAAATCCAGGCCAAGATCAAGAATGAATTGTGGCCCGGTTGGGGCGTCAAGAATTTCGAGCAATACCTTAAATTCATCGAACGCAATTACGGCTACGGCCCCGACCAGTTCGAGGCGCTGGTGCGCGATGACATGCGCCGTGAGAAATACGAACGCATCCTCACCGACAGCCAGGTCGTCACCGACGACGAAGCGCACAAGGGCTTCCTGGCCGACAAGGACACCGCGACTGCTGATTCCATGCAGTTCGACGCGGGCACGCTCAAGGGCACCGTGGCCGAGCCTTCCGAAAGCGAAGTGCAGGCCGCCTACCAGGCCAATCTCGCGAAATACCAGTATGGCGAGCGGCGGGCGGTGCGCGTGCTGGCGGCGCGGGCGAATGATTTCAGCCGCGCCTTCAAGCCCACCGACGCCGACCTCAAGCCCTGGTACGAAGCCCACAAGGCGGAATTCGCGACGCCGAAAACCCAGCGCCGCGCCAGCCATATTCTGGTCGCCGTGAAGGCGGACGCGGAAGCCGGCAGCGATGAGAAAGCGCATGCGCTGGCCGACGATTACGCGAAGCGCGCACGAGGCGGCGAGGATTTCGCCGCGCTGGCCGGTAAATTTTCAGACGATCCGGGCAGCAAGGTGCAAGGCGGCGATCTCGGCTGGTTCGCCAAAGAGGCGATGGTGCCGGAATTCTCCAAGGCCGTTTTTGAAACCGCCACCACGGTGGGCCAGATTGTCGGGCCGGTGCGCTCGCAGTTCGGCTGGCATCTCATCAAGCTGACCGGACAGGGCGGCCAGCCGCGCGAGTTCGCGGAAGTGCGGCCGCAGGTTGAGATGAAGTGGAAGGCAAGTCCGGAAGCGCAAAAATTATTCAAAGCCAAGTCCGAGAAAGCGAAGACCGCCATCGCTCAGATCAAAACCGCCGCCGAACTCGACGCCAAGGCGAAGGAGCTGGGTGTTGAAGTGCAGTCGAGCGAACAACAGCCGATCGAAAAGGGCAGCGGCTTCATTCCCGGCATCGGCGTCAATGCAAAAATTTCCGACCGCATCTTCGCCGCGAAAGAGGGCGAACTCCTGACCGGCCTCGATCTGGGCAATGGCGCACTGGCCGTCGCGGTGGTGACGAAAATTCTTCCCGCCGGCCCCAAGCCATTGCCGGAAGTGCGTTTCCAAGTGGTGGACGGCATCAAGACCGCCGCCGCAAACCAGCTGGCGCAGGCGAAAGCCGCGCAGCTGCTGGCGCAGCTCGCCAAGGGCGGCACCATGAAAGAAGCCGCGCAGCGCGCCGGTTTCACCAAGCCCGAACCCAAAAAGGGACCCGACGGTAAACCGCTGCCGGAGGAACCCGCCAAGCCGGGGGCTTATTACGAGGTGAAGAGCATCGCCCTCAACGCCGGCATGGCCACGCTCAATGATTTTCCCGATGAGCCCGGTCTCAAGGAAAAATTGCTGGGCGGCCAGACCGGTCAGACCATCGGCCCGGTAGCCCTGAAAAACGGCGTCGCGGTCTTCCGCCTCACCGCCCGCAACCCTCCCGTCGAGGGCGAATTCCCGGCGCAGAAAGCCGGGATCATTGCCAGCCTCAAGCAGAAAAAATCCGAATCCATCCGCTCCGCCCGCACCGAAGCGCTGCGCAAGGAACTGCAGGCCGCCGGAAAAATCAAGAAAAACAAGGCGCTCATCGCCAAGGAATTCCCGCAGCAGCGCCAGCAGGGCATGCCCCCCGGCATGGATTTCGACACGGGCGGCGGACAAGAATAAGAAACAGAAAACCGCGAAAAGCGCGAAATACGCGAAAATTAGAAGCGGAATTCCTCCATCTGCCTTTAGCGTATTTCGCGCTTTTCGCGGTTTGTATTTTTTCCCATGAAAACCATTCACCTCGCCCACTCTCCGGATAGCGACGACGCGTTCATGTTTTACGCGCTGGCACAGCACAAAATTCCCACCGGGGAATTCGAGTTCGTGCATGAACTGCGCGACATACAAACCCTCAATGTATGGGCGAAGCAGGGGAAATACGAGGTCACCGCGCTTTCCATCCATGCCTACGCGACGCTGGCCGACCGCTATGCGCTGCTGCCGCACGGCGCTTCGATGGGCGAGGGCTACGGCCCGGTCATCGTCAGCCACCAGCCCCTGAGCGAGGCGCAGGCGAAAGAAGTCGAGATCGCCTCGCCGGGCGAACTAACCACTGCACACCTGCTGCTGCGCATCTGGCATCCGGAAGTCAAATTCCGGGTGATGGATTTCGACAAGATTCTTCCCGCCGTGCTCTCCGGCGAGGTCGCCGCCGGCGTACTCATTCACGAAGGGCAGCTCACCTATCAAAAGGACGGCGCCCACAAGGTCGTGGATTTCGGCGAATGGTGGGCGACTCGCGAGCCCGGCCTGCCGCTGCCGCTGGGCGGCAACGGCATCCGCAAGGACATTCCCGAAGCCGACCGCCGCGAAGTTTCGCGCCTGCTCAAGGCTTCCATCGAATACGGCCTCAATGACCGCCAGCGCGGCCTCGACCACGCCGCCACCTTCGCGCGCGGCCTCGACCGCGGCCTCATGGACACCTTTGTCGGCATGTATGTCAACAAACTCACCGTGGACTACGGCGTCGCCGGACGCAAAGCGGTGCAGCGCCTCCTCGATCTGGGCGCCGCTCGCGGCCTCATCCCGAAAGTCACCGCCGAATTCGTGGACTGATGCGGAAGATTCACCACCCAGATCAGTCGTTACGATCTTTTTGAATACATCGTTCTTTTTGAATATATCATGGACATCAAACTTTCTTCCGAACATGAATTGCTGCGCCAGGCGGTTCGCGATTTCGCCCAAAACGAGGTTGCGCCGCTCGCCGCGGAGATCGACCGCACCCGGCAGTTCCCCATGGCGAGCTTCAAGAAGGCCGCCGAGCTGGGGCTCACCGGGGTTTACTTTCCCGAGGAATACGGCGGT